>WQZT01000097.1 GCA_009780595.1 Treponema sp.
CCGCCTGAGTTGCCCGGATTTATCGAAGCGTCGGTCTGGATCATATTTCTGATGATGTGGCGGGATGACGTTTGAATAGGCCGCCCCAAGCCGGAGACAATACCCACGGTGAGCGTTCGCTCAAGCGCGAAGGGGTTGCCAATCGCCAGCACCTTCTGCCCTACACGTAGGTTTCCCGAAGAGCCGAAGGGAATTACCCGCAGGTCTATTCCGCGGGGCGGCTGAAAGCGTAGCACCGCCAGATCATTCTCCGGGTCTGTGCCGACAACCTCGCCCTCGAACTGCTCGCCTGATGCCAGCGTAATATCAATCCTTGTCGCGTTGTGTATCACATGGTAGTTGGTGAGCACAAGACCGCGGTCGTTGATAATCGAGCCGGAACCGGAGCCGCCCGGGCGGGGAACGGGTTCCAGAAACCAGTTGATGGCGACCGTTTCCGTAGTGATGTTTACAACCCCCGCGTTCAACTGCTCGTAAATGGAAATATTTGCCCGCTCGTCTTCAGTAAAACCCGCAAGCTCCGCCGTGTTAACCTGAATAGCCCGCACCGGGTTGCTTACCCCCTGAGCGTCGTCAGATGCCGGAAGTCCCGCCGCGTTGTTGACCGCTGCATTGTCTGAGTGCGATGGGCGGGACAGCGAGATTCCCGCTACGCCAAGCACAATGGCAAGCACCATACCCGCGCTTAACGCTGAGAAAAAAACAACTTGCCCCCGGCTGTACAATTTCATTTTTAATCTCCTGCCTCTCTACTACATTTGTAGTATACTTTATTATTATCGGATTTTCAAAGCGTTCCCCGTACTCGCTGTCAGAAAAGCGCTTGCTGTAAATGTAATCTGTAGCGGAGTTTACGCTTCTTCGAGAATACAGCGCAGAGGAAAATCATATTCTTTAGCCATGGTATGAACTTGATGTGCTTTCGTATTGGCAATGTCCCACGTATAAATGCCAACAGTCCCACGCCCCTTGTAGTGAACGTTAAGCATAATCCTGTTGGCATCTGCTGAATTCTTGTGGAAAATAATCTGCAGGATTTCTACAACAAAATCCCGTGTGGTATAATCATCGTTTAACAGGATTACCACATAATCCTTCGGCTCTTTTAGCTCTTCCTCGTTGTGGATGAGCAGTTCCGTGCCGCCGCTGTTCTCTTCTGTCATAGTCTAGCTACTATTGTGCAGTATAACAGGGCGGCAGGTCAATGGTTATATCAACGCGCTGCTGCTTTTGCCGCCTCGAATTCTTTTTCGATCGCCTGCGAAGGCTTTTTCGTTGCAAGGCTGACAAGGAAAATCACCACTGCGGAAAGAATGAAAGCCGGGAGCAATTCAAACACATTTACCGCATCGTGCAAGGGGCGGATAAAGTTTCGCCATACCACGACGACAAAGCCGCCGGTAAGCATTCCGGCAAGTGCGCCCTGAAAGGTCGTGCGTTTCCAGAAGAGCGAGAACAGAATAAGCGGGCCAAACGATGCGCCCAATCCTGCCCATGCGTAAGCTACCACGCCGAAAATAGTATCGCCTGAAACAGCAACAATGATACCAAAGATGACAACCAGAACTTCCGTGATACGGGCGAGGCGCATTACTTTTTTCTCCGAAGCTTTTTTATCGATGATGCCTTTGTAAAAATCGTTCGCCAGCGCAGAGGAAACAATCAGCAGGTACGAGTCGACGGAGCTCATGCTTGCGGCAAGAATACCTGACATAACGACACCCGCCAGCAAGGGGGGGAAAAATGTCCGTGCCATGTGGATAAAGACCGTTTCAGCTTCGCCGTTTGTGGCAAACGCGCCAGGATACAGCGCCCTTCCGATGATACCGATGGCGAGCGCTGCGCCCATCGCGATAAACAGCCATGTGATGCCAATCGCCCGCGAGGCTTTGAAATCCTCGACCTTGTTGATCGCCATAAAACGCACGAGTACATGCGGCATTCCAAAGTAGCCAAGCCCCCACGCCATAAGGCTCAGAATGGCGATGAAGCCCATCTTCGTTCCCGCGCCGAATAGTGGCACGCCGTTTGCTACGCCTTCCTGCGCCACTTCGCCGAAGAGATCCAAAAAGCGGGGGAAGTTTTGCAGATTTTCGATGATGCCGGAAACGCCGCCCGCATTTGCAACGCCGAAGATCATGACAACCGATAGCGCAAGTACCATCACCGAGCCTTGAATGCAGTCCAGTGTGCCGACGGCAAGAAAGCCGCCGATGAGCGTGTACGACAAAATTACGATTGAAGCGATGATGATCATCGGGAGCATTGGAAGCCCGAAGATGTTGCTGAAGATTAACCCAACTGCCAAAAGTTGCGAACCAACGTAAATCGAAAAAAACAGAAGGTTGATGAACGCCGACACTGCCAGCAAAACCCGCTTGTTGTCGTGAAAGCGCTTGCTGAAAAACTCAGGCAGCGTGATTGAGTTGCTGGCGACTTCTGTGTAAGCGCGAAGGCGTTTTGCAACAAACATCCAGTTGAGAACGGTTCCAATAAAAAGCCCGATAGCAACCCACACTTGCCCAATTCCGAAAAAGAACACCGCGCCCGGTAAGCCCATCAACAGCCAGCCAGACATATCCGAAGCCTGGGCGCTTAACGCCGTGATCCACGGGCCGAACTGCCGCTTGGCAAGAAAAAAATCTTCGGCGCTGCTTTTTTTAAGCTTGCTGGAGTATACAACACCGATGGTAAGAATCACCGCCATATAAAACGCCAAACTGATTAACATTTGCGTTTCCGTCCTCATAACTCCTCCTCACTATGACAAATTGGTGACATCACGCATTATATAATGCGTTAATAAAATAACACGATTTTTTACGGCTTGATGTTTTACAGAGAAACGTGTCCAGACGCTACTATACCCGTATTTCGCTTTGCTTTGCAAGTGCTTGCTTTCAGCGCCGCCGTACCATGCGGATGAAGGCGGTGAACTGCTTGTCGCGGGTAACGAGCAAAAGTAAAATCCCGGCGGCGGCGAAAACGAGGGCGTTTATCATAAGGGGCGCACCGTGGGAAATAAGACGGTTGTATCCGGTGAAAATTTCTGTAAGGCGCGGAGACAAAACCACGACAGGGATAACTGCAATGGCGGAGAATGCGATTAGCTTGAGCGTGTAGCCAACGGTGGATTGCAACAGTTCGCTCAGAGAGAGCGCGGGGTTTCTTTTCAGAAAGGCAAGCAGCACCGCTGTGTTGACCGCGCTTGCCACGGTGAGCGAGAAGGCGATGCCAGCCCCTTTGAAGCGAGAAACTAAAACGGCGGCGAGGGTAATGTTCACCGCGAACGAAATAATTCCCGCCCACGTTGGGGATTTTGAATCGCTCTGGGCGTAAAACGCCGGAGCCAGTACGCGGTTCATCGCGATAAAATAGAGCGCCGGAATGTGAAACGTAAACGCCGCGAGGGTAAGCCGCACCGACACATCGTCAAAGTGCCGTGTCTGAAACAGCAAGCGGATTAATGTCTCCCCCTGCGCCAGCGCGAAAAACGTAACCGGAATGGCAATGAAGGCAATGATGTTCATGGCGGAAGTAAGCCGCTGTTTGAAAATATCCCACTGGTGCGTTTTCGCGTGTTCGGTTAAATCCGGCAACAGCACCGTTCCAATTGACACCGCAAAAACCCCAAGGATGAGTTCCTGCAACCGCAGTGAAAA
The DNA here is from genome assembly GCA_009780595.1 of Treponema sp. Lineage (GTDB taxonomy): Bacteria > Spirochaetota > Spirochaetia > Treponematales > Breznakiellaceae > WRKT01. The sequence continues at coordinate 3,663 of WQZT01000097.1, forward strand.
CTGAAGGCTGGAAACAACGCCTTCCCCGGCATTGCCCGCAAGCGCAGTAGACACAAGGTCGTTCACCTGGTAGGCAGCCATCCCGATAATTGTCGGCCCAATGAGGCGCAGAACTTTTCGTGTGCCGGGGTTGTTTATCGATTTTTTCAGTCCGGTGAAAAAAAAACGAACTCTGCTTTTGTGCCTGAGAATAAACGGCAACTGTACCGCAGCTCCGGCGAATCCTCCGGCAAGTACGCCGATCGCCATTGCCCGTGCGGGGTTCTGCATCAGCGGGCTAAGTCCGTACGCGCACAGTATTGTTATTATGTTTAGCAAAATAGGCGCAAGTCCTGACGGCGCGAAAATTTTGAAGCTGTTGAGAATGCCCTGAAAAAACGCCGCCAGCGAAATAAATATCAGGAAGGGAAACATTAACCGTGTGAGAAAAACTGTTTCGTTAAATTCCTGCATTCCGAAAAAGCGAATGAGCAGCGGGCTGAGCGTGGCACCAGCCATTACGGTGAGCGTTACAAAAAATGTCAGGAAGGTTAGAAGGCAGGAGAGAAACTCTCTGATGGTTTGTGCGCCTTCTAAATCGTCGCCGACAATTTTGTCGCCGACAGAACCGTCGCCGACAATTTTGTCGCCGACAGAATTGTCGCGGTGCTCCAGCAAGTATTCCTTAAACGTGGGGATAAACGCCACGGCGATAGAACCTTCGGCGAAAAGACGGCGGAAAAGGTTGGGGATCATAAACGCCACGGAAAACGCATCAGACAGCGCGCTCGTTCCCAGAAGCGCCGCCTTCGTCATTTCACGCGCCAGCCCCAACAGGCGGGAAACCATTGTAAGCAGTGATAAAATCCAGCCCTGGCGAACAAGCATGCGCCCGCTTGTCGGGCGAGCGGCAGGATTTTCCTGACGTTTCATAAAACCACTGTAGCGATAAAGCTATGTTTCGGCAAGCGGCAGCTAAACATCTTTCGGGATATTTAGAAACAAAGAATAATGTTTATCTATTTATATTGGTGCGGCAATCCGGTATACTGAATTATAGTAATAAGGAGGATTTTAATTTTGAAGAATATAATTAATTGGAAACTGTTTTTTATTTTGCTCGTTGCGTGTGTTGGTTCATCGATGCTTATTATTCCGTATTCGCTTGCACTTACATCAAGTGAAATAAAAATTACCGTTTTCATTTTACTTGCACAAGTATTGCAAAGTTCTGTTATGTTTGCGCTGGTAGTTTTTCTTGGGCTTTTATTGTCAAAGAAAATTGGAATGGGAGCGCCGCTTTTGCAAAATATTCTGGAAGGAAAAAACCAGAGTAAAGAATTTAAATCCATCGTAGTGCCTTCAATCGCACTTGGTATTTTAGCAGGTGCCCTCATTCTTTTATTTAATTTTCCTTTTACGAAACTGATTCCGGAATTGCAAAATATGGAACTTCCCGTAATACCTGCATGGAAAGGTTTCCTTGCGTCATTTTACGGCGGCATTGCCGAAGAAGTATTGCTCAGGCTTTTCCTGGTTTCATTGCTTGCGTGGATCACGTTCAAAATCAAGAAAGATAAAAACGGAAACGCAACAGTTTTTGGGATTTGGTTATCTATTATTGTAGCGGCAATTATTTTTGGCATAGGTCATTTACCGGCAACCGCGAAAATATTTAACCTCACCGGATTAGTCGTTGCCCGCGCTATAGTATTAAACGGTATTGGCGGAATTATCTTTGGCTGGCTCTACTGGAAAAAAGGATTGGAAGCCGCAATGCTGTCTCATTTTTCGACAGACATTGTTTTGCACGTTATAACACCTTTTGTTACATCATTGTTTTCATAGTGTGCGGCGGGTATGTGCATTACTTGAGCGCTCTCAGATTCTCGCTAACCCACTCAAGAAAATTTCCGCCCCGTTTAGCTATTGACGACGGAACATCAATCCGGTTAGCGACAAAGTTCGATACATCCGCTCCGGCGACAACATAGAGCAGCATTCCTTCTTGGAGCGGTTCCATGTACAGCACCGCCGAAAGATTTTCTTCCTTCAAAAGCGTGAAGATGAGAAAGCGGAGCGCTCTGAAATTGGTCAGCCGGTAAATTATGCCGTAGGTGCTTACCGAAAACTCAGCCCGGTAAAATGTATTCCCGAAATTAGCATCCCGCAAGCGGATAAAAATTGTTTCCGTATTTGGCAGCTCGCCAGCCGGTGGAGGATCGGGAATGGGAGCATTGCTTCTATCGCTTTCGATGCGGGTAGCTTCCTCGAAGAGGACAGCCATTGCTTGCCGCCGCTCCGAAAAATAAAGCCGCCCACCAATGCTCGCAACATTTCCCAGTGCGTTGTACGCGTCAAGTTTATCCAGCAGTTTTTCACCGTGCGGTACGACAACAAGTATCTCGGCAAGGTAGTTGTGCTGTTTCCGCATAATTTCGCTGTGGAGATCTATTCCCGAACCTGACGCAGGAATCATCTGCGGCCGATGCCCAGGTTCAAGAACATTGATAAGCCCTTCCTCGCTAAAGATATCCTCTTGCTGTTCTGCGTCAATTTCGGGGAAAACTTCGCCAAAGGAGCGTAGGGAAGCGGCTCCTTCAATCGCCGTGTGTTGTTGCGCTTGCGCGGCGGGAGTACATAAAAACAATACCAGGAATAGAAAAAAACTTGCAATGGCGGACATCAATAAGCACCTCGCCCTTTTATAATCACACCTGCCGTGCGGTACATAATCCACAGATCAAGCCACGCCGACCAGTTCTGCAAATAATATAAATCGTAGGAAACCCGCTCAGTGTAGTCGGTGTCCGA
>WQZT01000098.1 GCA_009780595.1 Treponema sp.
CAATTGTAAAACCTGCCGGATTGGTGATTACTGATGACAATACGTTTACGATGCAGGCTGCGGTTGTGGAAGTAACGGCGAAGTGGACGGCGATTGACTACACTATCACCATAAACGAAAATGGCGGGTCTGGCTCGAAGATAAGTAAAAACCCGGCGAACGTGGGGAACGTAATAACCCTGACGCCCGGAACGTACAAAGATGGCTATGAGTTTGACCGCTGGACAGTTGTTTCGCCAAATAGTGTAACGATGAACGGGAACACGTTTACTATGCCAGCTGACCATGTGCAAGTAATGGCAACGTGGAAAGCGATTGACTATGCCATTACCGTAAATCAGGGCGGTGGTTCTGATTCGAAGGCAGACAAAATTACGGCAAATGTTGGGGAAAAGATAACCCTGACACCAGGAAGCCGAGATGATTATGACTTTGACGGCTGGACGGTTGTAAAACCTGTTGGCTTGATAATTGCCGCAGACTATAGTTTTACTATGCCGACTTCTAATGTGGAAGTAACGGCAACGTGGAAGATGAGACCGCCGAAGGTTGTGATAACTTCCAGCCACATACTTACTGCACAGGGGTTGGAACTTGCATTTACCGCAAAGGTAACGCCGCAGGAGTTGCCACAGGAAGTAACGTGGAGCGTTACCGGAAACGATAAAGTGCGATTTGAGGGAAATGTCCTGAAAGTTGCGGCAGATGCCACACCTGGCACAATTACAATAATTGTTTCTGCGGGGAATCTTAATGACGAAAGAAGCCTTACCATACTTCAGTCAACAGCGAATGCTGCTAGCGGTCGGCACACAGCGGCAATCAAGAGCAATGGAACGTTGTGGGCGTGGGGATGGAACTACTACGGGCAGTTGGGGGACAACACAATCGGCAGCAGGCGTGTTCCCGTGCAGGAGTACAGCAGTTCAACGTGGGTTTCCGTGTCCTCAGGCAGCGGATACACCGCGGCAATCAAGAGCGACGGGTCGCTGTGGGCGTGGGGATATAACAATAGCGAGCAGTTGGGGAACAACTCAGCCCGCGAGAGCCGTGTTCCCGAGCAGGAGTACAGTAAGTCAACGTGGGTTTCCGTGTCCGCGGGCGAGCGTCACACAGCGGCAATCAAGAGCGATGGCACGCTGTGGGCGTGGGGAGCGAACGGCGTCGGGCAGTTGGGGAACGACTCAACCACCAACAGCAGTGTTCCCATGCAGGAGCACAGCAAGTCAACAACGTGGGTTTCCGTGTCTGCTGGCGGATATAATCCTTTGAACAAGCACCACACTGCGGCAATTAAGAATAATGGAACGCTGTGGGCGTGGGGAAGGAACAGCGAGGGGCAGTTGGGGGATAACTCATACATAGATAGAAGTGTTCCCGTGCAAGAAAACAGCAAGTCAACGTGGCGGATCTATCCCCGGTAAGCCGGAATAAACTGCCGATGGCAGTTTATTCTGAGGAGATTTGGCGTTGCCAAATCTCCCTGCTGGCAGGAATTAGATTAACTTAGAAGGAAAGGCTTTGCCAAATATGGCAAAGCCTTTCCTTTACACGACATATTCGTATAATTCCGCCGCTCGACAAATGGCGGAAACTGCATTATACTGGCTCTATGACTTTGAGCGTTGAATTAATTCATGATGGGGCGTTTAATCTGCTTTCAGAGATGGAGAAGCTTCGCCTGATTCGTATCAATAATCCCGACAGCGTATCGGTATCAGAAAAGCTGTCAGAACGGTTTGCAGGAGCCCTGCGGCTTTCGGATGATGAATATAACGCATTCCAAAAAAAGATTCAGGATGATAGAAACGAATGGGCTTGAGGTATTTGTTGGATTCCAACGTGATTATTGGTTTTCTGGCAAATAAGATTCCCGCTGCTGGAATGAAGTTCGTGTCCAATATTGTTGACGAGTTACCGCACATTTCTGTGATCTCCAAGATCGAGGTGCTGCGATTTAGAGATATACCGGAAAATGAGGCTGTACTGGCTGATTTTATTGAAAGGTCTGAGGTTTGTCCATTAAGTCCTACCACTGTCCAATGCACTATCGAATTATGCAGGCAGAGCAGGATAAAGTTGCCTGATGCAATCATTGCAGCAACTGCACTAGATTTCCGTGCGCCCCTGTAAAAGTGGCATTGACAATTGACATTTTGGAGCATATCCTTAACTTTATGAACATCTCAACATATACCGTAAAACCGAAATTGCCCAACAGCCTGAAGCCGTTGGAGGAAATCGCCCGAAACCTGTGGCTTTCGTGGAATTTTGACGCTGTCGAACTTTTTATCCGTTTGGATTATGACGTCTGGATGCAGGCTAAGCAAAGCCCGGTGCGGGCGCTTGGAATGGTCAGCCAGGAGCGGCTCGCCGAGGTTGCCAAAGACGACTCGTACCTTGCGCGGTTGAAGGAAACGTACAACCGTTTCTTGCAGTATAAAAAAGGCGATACGTGGTACCGCGGCTCCCGAAAAGATGTGGTTGCCTACTTCTCTATGGAGTACGGCATGGACGTGTCCCTCCCCATTTATTCCGGGGGGCTTGGAATTCTTTCCGGCGACCACATGAAAACTTCTTCCGATATGGGGTTGCCGCTGGTGGGCGTGGGGCTTTTGTATCGGCAGGGGTATTTCGTGCAGTACCTCAACGCCGACGGGTTTCAACAGGAAAGTTACCCGGAAAACGACTGGTACAATATGCCGGTGGAGCTGAAAACCAACCGATCTGGCCAGCCTATCAAGATTTCGCTGGAGATGGCGGGGCGGATGGTTGCTGTCCAGATTTGGGAGGTCAAGGTTGGGCGCAGTTCCCTGTATCTTCTGGATACCAACATCCCCGAAAACTCTCAGGATTTGCGGAATATAACCGCCTCGCTGTACGGCGGCGACAAGGAACGGCGTATTCAGCAGGAAATACTTCTGGGTATTGGCGGAATACGCGCGCTGCGGGCGCTGGGAATCAATCCCGCCGCGACGCATATGAACGAAGGGCATTCTGCCTTTTTGGGGCTGGAGCGGATTCGCGAACTTATGGCGGAAAAGCACTTTTCATTTGAAGAAGCCCGCGAAGCCCTGTGGCCGACGAATATTTTCACCACGCATACTCCGGTTCCCGCCGGAAACGAGCGCTTTGATATTACCCTTTTGGAAAAATACTTCAACGTGTGGGCGCAAACGTTGGGCTTGTCGTGGCGGGATTTTCTCAGCCTCGGGCGGGAGCGGCCGTATGACGACCACGAAACGTTCTGCATGACGGTTTTGGCGCTGAAGCTCGCCGCCTATGCAAACGGCGTTGCCGCTCTTCACGGCGAAGTCTCCCGCGATATGTGGAAGAACCTCTGGCCTGGGCTCCCGCTTGACGAAATCCCCATCAGCCATGTTACCAACGGGGTTCATCCCCGCACGTGGGTTTCCAGCAATATGAGCGAACTGCTCGGGCGCTACTTCGGCCCTAATTTTGATGAAGCGCCGACAGACCTCGCAATCTGGAACCGCATAGACCGTATTTCTGACGAGGAACTGTGGCGCACCCACGAGCGCCGCCGCGAACGGCTGGTGGCATTTACGCGGGAGCGGATTCTTGGGCAGTACAAGCGCACCGGAGCTCCGGAGCGCCGCATTAGGCAGGCGGAAGACGCTCTGTCCCCCTACACGCTGACCCTCTGCTTTGCCCGCCGTTTTGCCACCTACAAGCGCGGCACGTTGCTGTTGCGCGACCCCGAACGTCTGCTCCGCCTGATACGCGACAACGACCGCCCGGTGCAGTTGATCTTCGCCGGAAAAGCGCATCCCCACGATCTTCCCGGCAAGGAACTCATCCGCGAGCTCCTTCACTTTGCCGAGAAACACGATGTTGCCAACCGCATCATCTTTGTCGAAAACTACGATATGACGGTGGCGAAGTACCTCACCTCTGGCGGCGATGTGTGGCTGAACACACCGCGCCGACCGCAGGAAGCGTCAGGCACGAGCGGGATGAAGGCGGCGATGAACGGCGTTCTTAACTGTTCGATTATGGACGGCTGGTGGGACGAAGCCTACAACCCGGGAGTAGGCTGGACGATTGGGCGCGGCGAGGAGTACGAGGACACCAATCTTCAAGACGAAATCGAAAGCAACGCGCTGTACGACCTTCTGGAGCGAGAGATAATCCCTCTGTTTTACCAGCGGGGGCGGGATGGGTTGCCGCGCGAGTGGATTAAAATGATGAAAAACTGCATGCGGGAAATCGGGCAGTCGATGTCCAGCCACCGTATGCTCATGGACTATTCCAGAAAGTTCTACCTTCCGGCGCTTAAAAATTACCGCCGGATTATCAAAGATGAATACCAGGAATCCAAAGCGCTGGCGGCATACCTGTTCAAGCTGCGCAATGCGTGGGACAGCATTTCTATATTCAAGATTGAGTCCAACGCAAAGCCAGTTATGCAGCGGGGCGATCTTCTTACGGTGAATGCGCGAATTGATCTGGGGCCGCTGATTCCCGACGAGGTGCTGGTGGAGCTTTACCACGGTTCGGTGTCTAACCAGACCTCCGGCATCAAGAACGCCCGCCGCTCGGAAATGAAAGCTGTCGGGCAGGAAGGAAGCTCCTACCGTTATCAGGTGAAAATCGACTGCGATGACACCGGGTTTCAGGGACACACTGTGCGGATTTTACCCAAGCATCCGGCGCTGGTACACCCCTACCGCAGCGGTTTTATAAAGTGGGCATAATGGCGCGCTGAAAGTTCGCCGAAAATATCAACGGCGGTATCCTCGATCACCCGCCTCAACAAAACAAGGAGCTTATATGCTTAAAGTTTCTCAGTATCGTTTTCTGGATGGTTTGACGGTTTTTTTTGTAACCGTTCTTATCGCCAGTAACATCGCGTCGTCGGCAAAAATCGTCGATTTGGGAATCACCCTATTCGGTTTTTGGTCTATTCCTCCGGTTCACCTTGCGTTTGACGGCGGGACACTCCTGTTTCCCATTGCATACGTTTTAGGGGATGTGCTTACCGAAGTCTACGGGTTTAAGGTTACCCGTCGCGTTATCTGGATGGGTTTCATTGCTCTGTCCATTACCGCGCTGTTTTTCTTCGTGCTAAACTTGCTGCCCGGCGAGGCACTGTGGGAAGAGTACGCCGGAAGTGCCGCGTACGCTGCCATTCTTGGGGGAATGAGTTCTGGCGGAATTGTCCTGGCGAGCCTTTCCGGTTTTTTCGCGGGCAATTTTTCCAATTCGATGATTCTTTCCCGCATGAAAGTCCTCATGAAAGGGCGCTCGCTGTGGATCAGGGTTATCGCCAGCAGCCTCGTCGGGCAGATGCTGGACACCGTAGTTTTTGTGTCTATCGCAAGCCTTACCGGTGTTTTCGCGTGGGAACTTTTTGCGACGCTGGTCTTGACGAATTATCTTTTTAAGGTTTCAATTGAAGTAATGGTGTTCCCCCTGACATTTTTTACGGTGAGGAAGTTCAAGCAAGCCGAGGGAATTGACGTGTACGATGTCGGGGTAAAGTTCAACCCCTTTTCATTACAATGATGGTTTGATGGATTAAGCCATAAGCAAGCGGAGGCAGACGATGGACAATGTGCTGGTGCTGTTTGAAACAGACCCGGATTTTCGCAAAGAGATTACTGACATTTTTAGCGAGTATAACATTATTTTTAACGAGAGTCCAAAAACGTCTGCTATCGATAACCAGACTGCCGAAAACGCAACGGTGATTTTCGGCAATCCAAAGGCGAAGTTCCTGCAACTCTGCCCCCGCTTGAAGTGGCTGCAACTTCACAGTTCCGGCGCGAACGGGTATGTTACTGGAGAAATCAAGGAAACGGTTCTGCTTACCAGCGCAACAGGCTGCTACGGACACGCCGTTTCCGAACACATGGCGGCTCTTACGTTGGCGCTTGTCAAAAAGTTGCACCTGTATCGCGATGAACAGGCCGCAGCCCGCTGGCAAGCACGGGGAACTGTCAACAGCATTCGCGGTTCGGTTGTGCTGGTAATCGGGCTTGGGGACATCGGCGCGGAATACGGGCGGCTGATGAAGGCGCTGGGCGCTTACGTTATCGGTGTGCGCCGTAGCGTTCGGGCAAAACCCGAGTATGTCGATGAACTCCTGGCAGTGCAGGCAATGGTGGAAGCCCTGCCGCGCGCCGATGTGGTCGCCCTCGCGCTCCCCGAAACGCAGGACACCGCCGGGATTATCGGCCGCCCGCAATTGGCACTGATGAAGCGTGGCGCGGTGCTCATTAACGCCGGGCGCGGTTCCGCCATCGACACCGAAGCCCTCTGCGATGCCCTTGAATCGGGGGCGCTGGGCGGCGCGGGACTTGACGTGATTGACACCGAGCCGCTGCCGGCAGAACACCGGCTGTGGAACATGGAGAATGCGCTTATCACTCCCCACATAGCCGGGCAACGCTCGTTGCCGCAGA
>WQZT01000099.1 GCA_009780595.1 Treponema sp.
CTCCTTGCCGTTGTTATCGTATTCCGCGAAACTATTCCGCGTATTGCAAGTTTCGCCCTGCTTGCAGGGTTCGCCGTATATATGGTAGCTCTTGTGCGGCACACGCTGAAAAACAAACCCGCCGAAGACGGCACGCACGGCGAAGGTGCCGCGCACGGTGATGTAAGCGTAAGCGGCGCAAAACGCAAGCCGCTTGCGCTGAGTATTGTGCTGGCGGTTGTGGGTGCGGCGATTATCGTTGGCGGCGGGCAGTTGACGGTGTACAGCGCGGTGAACATCGCACGGGCGATTGGCATCACCGAGCGGGTTATCGGCTTGACCGTTGTGGCGATGGGAACGTCTCTGCCGGAACTGGTAACGATGCTCATCGCCTGCCGGAAAAAAGAAGGCGAGTTCGCGCTCGGTTTTATCATCGGGTCAAGCATTTTCAACATCATGTTTGTGCTGGGTGTTGCAGGGCTTATTACTCCGCTGGGCATCGAGCGCGGTGTACTGCTCGACACACTGGTTCTCACAGGCGGAACACTGCTGTTTTTCCTCTTTGCCTCAACCGGCAAGCGTGTGTCGCGCCTTGAAGGCTTTGCGATGTTTATGGTATACGTCATATACATGACGTTAATAATCGCGAATTAGCGGGAGGTACTATGTGGCAGTGTCCAAAATGCAGCAGGGATTTCAAGAACATGGGGCAAAATCACTCGTGCGAAAAAGTAACTTCGATCATAGCCGCGTGGCGGGCTAATCTATCTGTGGTGGATTAGACAGGGACACAGAAATCAATTTTATGGTAATGGGACTATATGACAGAATATTCACTAGTGATTGCGACTGCGGGTGATAAAGCGGTGGCGCGGAAGATTGCCGGATTGCTGGTTGAAAGGAAGCTTGCAGCCTGTGTGCAGATGTTTCCGATAGAAAGTATCTATTCGTGGCAGGGGGAAATTTGCGAGGAGGGCGAAACGATGTTGTGTATCAAATCCCGCACGGCGTTGTTCGGCGAAATTAAGGCGGCAATCAGGGAAAATCATCCGTATGAGGTTCCGGAAATTATCCAAGTGCCGATTACAGACGGCTTGCCGGAATATTTACAATGGATTGCCGATTGTACATTCTGAAAACGCAGAAAAAACGCCCGAATCTTTTCACTATGCTTGTTCTCAGCCGCTATGTAGCCGATACTATAAGGGGGAACCTTTATGGAAAACGAAAAGCAAATGGCGGCGCAGGCGGCTGCAGACGGTATAACGATCGACGACTCGTATGATCAAGACAGCGACGAGCATGATTCCGTCTTTGCCGAAGGTGGCACGCGTAATGGAAAAATTACCCTCATTGTTTCAAGCAATCATCTCGAAGTCCGGGGCAACTTTCTCCCGCCTGAAAATGGCGGCGAGCCTATCACCCGCGAATATATAGCTTCCCTTTTGGCAAAACGGCATATCCGCTTTGGCATCCAGCATGAGGAAGTCGAGAAGGCGTACCAAAAATGTACTGCCGAAAGTGCTGCCGTTCTCGATGTTCTTGTCGCGCAGGGCGAACCTGCGGTTAACGAGATTCCTTCGTATTTGCAGCTTAATCCGCTGCTGGCAGAAAAAGACCCTGAGCCGCTTTCTGACACCGATTCAGTTGATCACCGCAAACGCTCGCCGTTTACGATTATCAAAAAAGATATGGCGCTGGCAAAGCAAAAGCGGCACAAGCCGGGCAAAAACGGCATAAATGTCTACGGAGAAACTATCAACTTTCACGTTAATCATCCGGAAGGGCTTGAGGCGTGGGGCGAAAATACCCGAATGGAAGATCGCTACGTTCTTTCTAACATCAACGGTCAGCTGGTGATAAAAAACAAAGCGGTCAGTGTCCGCGAAACGCTGATTATCGCCGGACCGGTGGGCTACGGCACGGGGAATATTATTTTCCCCGGCAACGTTGAAATCCACGGTGCGGTGAGCGATGGGTTTAAGATTTACTCAGGCGGCTCGGTGAAGATTAAGCAGACTTTCGATGTAACCGACGCCGTTACCAAAGGCGATCTTGTTGTATCCGGCGGAATTATCGGCAGGGGGCGCGCGCTGGTAAAAGTCGGCGGAAATCTTACGACGAAGTTTATCGAAAATTGCAGTGTGGCGTGCCGAAAGACTATCAACGTCGATGTTGAGATTCTCAACTCGAAGATTTTTTCACTTGAAAAAGTGGTTATGAAAGACAGGGGGCGCATTGTTGGTGCGGAGGTTTACGCACTGAAGGGTATCAGCGTTGGCTCTATCGGAAGAATAACGTCGAAGGCAAGCCGCATTGTGTGCGGTGTGGATTTTACGTTGGAGCAGGAGCGGGAAAAGAACAATGCCGCGCTGCGGATTCTTTCAGGGAAGCTGGAACACCTGGCGAACTTGATGTCAGACCCGAATATCGATGATGAAAAGCGCGAGAAAATCGAAGCTTTGCAGGAACGGCTTGGGAGTGAAAAGTGCAAAGCTCAGGAAAAAATATCGGAAATTTTAAGTACGATTAACGCGTGCGAAGATGCGGTGGTGGAAGTGAGCGGAGAGATTGTTCCTGGAACGCGTATCGAAATATGCCAAAAGGTTCTTGAAGTTACCCAGACGCTGAGACGGGTGCGGATTCGCCTTTCACAGGGAGAGATCGTTACCGAGAAGCTGTAAGCGCGTTGTGCGGCGTATTCGCAAGCGGGGTTACGCAATCTACTGCTCATCTGTACTCATTGTAATCGAAGTTTATGACGAGCCGATAACGAACCGATAATCGAAGGGGAGATTATCTATTATGCTACCGGAAAAACAACAGATACTCATTTTAGGCGCGGGGGTGATGCAGGGTCCAGCTTTGCGGATAGCGGCGGAAATGGGGCTTGCCGCTGTTGCGGCGGATGCTGACGCGAACGCCCCGAGCGCGGCTGTGGCGGCGCGCTTTGAGAATGTCGACTTGAAAGACCGGGAAGGTATCGAGGCGCTTGCCCGCGCTTTGCAGGAACGGGGAACGCTTGGCGGTGTTATGACCGCCGGAACGGATTTTTCCGCGACGGTTGCGTGGGTTGCCGAAAAGCTCAAGCTCCCTGGCATACCGTTTCAAACCGCGCTTGACGCTTCGGACAAGGAGCGGATGCGGCGGCGTTTTCGTGAGTCTGGCGTTCCTTCGCCAGCGTTCGTGATTTTCAGCAGCGCGGCAGATGCCGGCGGTGATCTTCCATTCCCGTTGCCTGTTGTAGTCAAGCCGGTCGATAATATGGGCTCGCGGGGCTGCCGTAGGGTAGATACCGTGGGTGATCTAGGCACAGCGGTTGCATCTGCGCTTGCGTTTTCCCGATCCGGGCGGGCGATTGTCGAACAGTATATGGAAGGTCCTGAGTTTTCTATCGATGCGCTTGTGTACAAAGGGGAAATAACGATGTGCGGCATTGCCGACAGGCATATTTTTTTCCCGCCATATTTTATCGAGATGGGGCATACGATGCCCTCTGCACAGCCGCCTTCCGTTATTCGCTCGCTGCTTGATACGTTTACGCAGGGCGTGAGAGCGCTGGGGATTGAGAACGGCGCTGCGAAGGGCGATGTAAAACTCACCCCCCGCGGCCCAATGATTGGCGAAATTGCGGCGCGGCTTTCCGGTGGTTATATGTCCGGCTGGACATACCCGTACTCGTCGGGAGTGCTGCCCACGCGCGGCGCAATAGAAATCGCGCTAGGGCGCAAACCCAGCCGCACCGCGCCTGAGTGGGACTGGACAGCGGCGGAGCGGGCGTTTATTTCTATTCCCGGAACGGTGCAAACAATGGAAGGAATTGAAACGGCGCGGGTTATGCCGTTTGTGCGGGATGTTTTCACCCGTGCCAAACCGGGAAGTGCGGTGAACTTCCCCGAAAATAACGTAACAAAGTGCGGCAATGTTATCGCCGCTGCTGCCAGCCGCGATGATGCGGTGAGCGCCGCAGAAAACGCTGCCCGCCGTATTTTAATACGCCTGAAAGCCCCTGACGCGGTGACCGATGCGTTTCTGGCAGTCGGATGCGGCGCTGTGCTGGGGCAGGTGAAGTTCCCGCCAGACGCTTTCGACGTTGACAGCCGCCTCCTGTCACTACTTGAAGCCCTGCCGGAACGCGACGGTTCAGGCGGGCTTGTTCCGTTCCCGGCGTTCAGCGAGGGCGGTTTTCGGGATTATATGGGGCGCAGCGTGCCGGAAAGCCTTGATGCGGTGAGGGTTCTCACTGGCGCGGAACTGCCCGCCGCCGGACGCTCGTTCTGGCGGGCGTTCATCCGGGGCGGCTATCAGGGCGCGGCATATTTTGTTGATTGTATGAGGTTGAACCAAAGGGGGGCAAATGCCTAGAACAGTAAAATTGCGGATAACTTTTTTCCTCCTGAGCACTCTTGCGTGCGTTGCGGCAGGATTTCCCGCCTTCGCCCAGACGCTGAGCCTTGACGAAGCCCTCGCAAGCCTCAGCAGCGCCGGGGCAGGGCAGGCGCACTTTCGCTGGGACCCCTTTTTCTCTTCGGGGGCGTTCACCGCCGGTAGCCGCGAAGCCAGCTTTTCCTCAGGGCGAGCAGGGGACTCAGGCGCAGTACTCGTTGACCACCGCGATGTGCTCACCCTTCCTCTGCCGTACACCGATCAGGGGGCAATTCGCTTTCCGGAAACCTTTGTTACCCAAGTGCGAAACACCTTTGCCGCACACACCATCAATGTTCAACCCAGTTTCCGCGTAGCCGCCATTGTCATCGATCCCGGCCACGGCGGGCGCGATCCCGGCGCGATAGGCAAGCCGGTAGTTGGGGGCAGAACACTCCACCTGATCGAAAAGGACATCGTTCTCGATGTCTCAAAGCGTTTGCACGCATTGCTCGCCGCATCGTTTCCCGACAAGAAAGTTCTGCTCACCCGCAGTACCGATGTCTTTCGAAGCCTCGCCGAACGGGCAGACCTTGCAAATACAATCTCCCTCGCCGACAACGAGGCGGCAATTTTCGTGTCTGTTCACGCCAACGCCTCGTTTAATAAAGACGCGCAGGGCTTTGAAGTGTTTTATCTCAGCCCCGGTTATCGCCGAAACGTCATCGACCGCGAACGGCACACCGACAGCGCGGAAGTACTGTCAATCCTCAACAGCATGATGGAGCAAACCCTCGTTACTGAAAGCATCCTTTTGGCGAACAATATCCTGAAAAGCCTTGACAAGTCGATAGGAACTATATCGCCCAACCGTGGAATAAAGCCCGCGGAATGGTTCGTTGTCCGCAACGCCCGAATGCCTTCCGTGCTGGTAGAGCTGGGCTTTATCACCAACGAAAGCGACGCACCTCTTTTTGAAAGCAATGCCCACTTGAATAAACTTGCAAAAGCGCTCTATAATGGGATATCTGATTTTGTAACTTTTTTTGAACGGCCGGGAGGTATGGTCGCCGCACAATGAACGCGTTGTTTAGTAAAGCCCTGCCCGTTGTGGCTGGTTTTTTTGGCAAGCAGAAAAACCGCCGCCTTTTGTATGTGGTGCTTCTCTGCATCGTTGCGCTGATAGATTATATGCATTCGGGGCTTGTCAGAAGAACATTTATGTTTTATACTGTTAGAAACTCCAGTGTGGTAGTGGAAGAGCGCTGGGTGCGCCGTTCGGGAAACCGGGAAACAGATATACGCCGCTACGTGGAGGGCGCCCTTCTGGGGTCAAAATCACCGGAAGTTCTGTCGCTTCCGTTTCATCGGGAAACGCAGGTACAGACCCTCCTGTATCGTAACGGGGTTGTATTTGTAAATCTGTCAGAGTATGTGGCAGATCCTCCCGTGCAGGAAGGCAGTGCGTTTCATAGTTTTTTAACGTTGAACGAGGGTATCAGGCGGAATTTTCCGTTTGTAGAAGATGTACGGTTTTTTATTGAAGGAAACCAAATCTTTTTTGAAAATTTTCAGCAGATTTTTGCAGAATCTGCCGATAATAATGAGATGTAGAACCGCACCATAAGGTGTTGACAAATTAAGTGTATCTGGTATACTACTTAATAGGTTTAAGTAATTTAGTAGTTGAAAGGAGCTTTGAATGAAACGGATTATCATTCTTCTTGCTGTGGCGATGTTTTCTTTTGGGACGCTAGTCGCCAATGAAACGGTTCTGATCGATTTTACCCTGTTGGGTGCGGATATCCGCATTCCTACTGATGAAAATGATCAGGACACATGGCCTAACCAAAACCGCCGGACCGTAATGGATTTCGGTCAAACAGCGGGTGCCAGTTTCACGCCGGGGCAGAGGGCGCTGATGCGGACATCTTTGGCCATCGAGAATTGGAACGTGGAGTTGAACTCTTCTGCCCGTACAATTTCCAATGTAACGCGCTCGTTC
>WQZT01000100.1 GCA_009780595.1 Treponema sp.
CATGAAAGACGATGCCGAAAAATACCGCGAGGAGCTGATCGATGAAGCTTCGCTGTTCTCTGACGAACTCGCGGAAAAGTACCTTGCGGGCGAGGCAATAAGCGAGGAACTCCTTCGCGCTGCCATTCGCACGGGAACGCTGGCGGAAAAATTTGTTCCCGTTATGATGGGATCTGCCTACAAGTTTAAGGGCATCCAGTCGCTCATAGATGGGGTTGGCTATTACCTTCCCAATCCGACTGAAGTGGACAACTTCGCCCTCGACATCGACAATAACGAGGAACGGAAAAAGCTTTCTGCTGATGACAAAAGCCCGACGGTTGCGCTGGGCTTCAAACTCGAAGACGGCCAGTACGGGCAGCTCACGTACGTGCGGATTTACCAGGGTGCGCTAAAAAAAGGCGATGAGCTTATGAACACCCGCGCACGCAAGCGGTTCAAGGTTGGGCGCCTGGTGCGTATGCACTCGGATACTATGGAAGATATTAACGAGGCGTCTCCGGGGGACATTGTTGCCCTGTTCGGGATTGAATGCGCGTCAGGCGATACGTTCTGCGGCGGCGGCTTGAACTACGCGATGACTTCGATGTACGTGCCGGAGCCGGTTATCTCCCTTGCCATCACGCCGAAAGACAAAAAGAGCGGCGACCAGATGGGCAAGGCGCTCAACCGCTTCACCAAAGAGGATCCGACGTTCCGAAGTTTTGTTGACCCGGAATCCAACCAGTGTATCATTCAGGGGATGGGCGAATTGCACCTTGAAGTCTACATTGAGCGGATGCGCCGCGAGTACAAGTGCGAGGTCGACACCGGAATGCCGCAGGTTGCATACCGCGAGACGATCACGGCGAAGGCGGATTTCAACTACACGCACAAAAAGCAAACCGGCGGTTCGGGGCAATACGGACGGGTTGCAGGTTACATGGAACCCTTCGTAGACGGGGATTACGAGTTCGTCGACAACATCAAGGGTGGTTCTATCCCCAACGAATATATACCGTCGTGCGACAAGGGCTTTAAGGAAGCGGTCAAAAAGGGCAGCCTCATCGGATTCCCGGTTGTCAATATTCGGTGTCTCATCAACGACGGTCAGAGCCACGCGGTTGACTCGTCGGACATCGCGTTCCAGCAGGCGGCAATTGGCGCGTTCCGCGAAGCGTATGTGAAGGCAAAGCCCTGCATCCTTGAGCCGATTATGAAGGTAGAGGTTGAAGGCCCCGGTGAATTCCAGGGGAATATTTATGCGTCGATTAACCAGCGGCGCGGTGTAATCCTGTCATCTACGGAAGACGGAGCGTTTTCCAAAGTGGAAGCCGAAGTGCCGTTGAGCGAAATGTTTGGGTATTCTACGGTGCTGCGCTCCCTGACGCAGGGAAAAGCGGAGTTCACGATGGAGTTCCAGAAGTACGGAAAAGTTCCCCAGAGTATTGCCGATGAACTGATTAAAGAAGCGGCGGAAGAGAAACGGAAAAAAGACGCCAAATAAGGCGGATGAGGAGGATTCTATGGTAATAAGCGAACTTGTACAGCGCAGCCCCATTCGGGTTTTAGACAAAGCCATTCACGGCGGTCTGAAATCCGGAGAATTGGGGGTTATTGCCGCGCCTTCGGGGATCGGCAAAACATCGGTGCTTGTCCAGCTTGCTCTGGATAAACTTGTGCAGGATAAAAAGGTAATTCACATTTCCTTTAACCGGCAGACTGATTACGTTCTTGTTTGGTATCAAGACATCTTTAACGCGTTTATCAAAAAAAGAAACCTCCAGAACGAAAAAGATGTAAAAGACGATATCGAGAAAAACAAAGTTCTGATGAAGTTTAATCAGGAAGGGCTTTCGGTTGAGCAGATCCTCAAAAGCATTCGGGCGCTGATAAAGGACGGCGGGTTTAACGCCGACGCGCTGATCATTGACGGGCTTGACTTTTCCAAAATCACCGAGAGCCACGTTGCCACGCTGAAAACTTTTGCCACCGAAATGGGCGTGTCGATGTGGTTTTCCTGCACGGTGAAGAACGGATCGCCGAGCGAAAAGCCATACGACAAGCGAAATATCCCGCTGGTTATTAAAGATTATGCAGAAAAGTTTGCGGTCATTCTTGTGATGGAGCCCAAACAGGACAACATCACCATGACGGTTTCCAAAGATCGGGATTCCAATATTCCCGAAGATTTAGCGCTGAAGCTTGATCCAAAAACTCTGCTGATTCTAGAGCAATAAACAACCCCGCCCCTTTGAACGAGAGCTTGTGCAAGGGGCGGGCGTTCTACTTCTGGCTCACCGTGCCGGCACAGCAATGCGCCACGCCATCGATTAAAATTGAACAACACTTGCAAAAAACAATATTAAAGTAGATAATATCCTCAGTTGGAGTTTCGTGTTTGAATCGCTTTGCAAAGTTATACATTACAACAGGGGGAATCAGTTATGAATGTTGTGCAAGTAATCGAACGTGTCAACAACGCAGTGAACGGAATCGTATGGGGTCCGTACATGTTGATACTCCTCGTCGGAACAGGCGCGCTGTATACGGTCTGGTCAAAGGGTTTTCAAATCGGCAAGTTTGGCCTTTGGTGGCGGGAAACATCTTCCACGCTGGTAAAAAAGCAGGCTGAACAAGGGAAAGACAACATATCGCCGTTCCAGGCGGTAATGACGGCAATGTCCGCGACGTTGGGCGTTGGCAACATTGCCGGTGTGGCGACAGCGATTGCGGCGGGCGGACCGGGAGCGGTTTTCTGGATGTGCCTTTCCGCATTTTTCGGCGGTATGACGAAGTACGCCGAAGTTGTTCTGGCAGTGAAGTTCCGGCAAACTGACGCAAAAGGGTTTTTCCACGGCGGTCCGATGTATTACATCACCAACGGGCTGGGCGCTCAATGGAAACCGCTTGCCGTCATTTTCGCCATTTTTGCAACGCTCGCATCGTTCGGCATCGGCAACATGACGCAGGCAAACGCCATTTCCGGCTCCCTCGAAAAAACCTTTGGAGTTCCCACGTGGCTTACCGGCGTTGTGGTTGCCATCCTTGTCGGACTGGTGATCATCGGCGGAATCAAGCGTATCGCGGCGGTTGCGGAAAAAATCATCCCTGCCACTGCCATTTTCTGGGTTGCTGGCTGCCTGGTTGTTATAATCGTGAACATTGCTAAAGTTCCCGCCGCGTTTGGGGATATTTTCGCCAACGCGTTCGGGTTGCGCTCGGCGGCAGGCGGTGTGCTCGGCTACACCGTGATGCAAGCGGTGCGTTTCGGCATTGCGCGCGGCGTGTTCTCCAACGAAGCCGGTCTCGGCTCCGCGCCCATCGCGCACGCATCATCCCGCCAGAAAGACCCCGTTAAGCAGGGCTGTTGGGCAATTTTTGAAGTGTTTTGGGACACAATCATCAATGTTAACACCGCGTTGGTAATTTTGACGGCGGGGCTTTACTTCCGGCAAGCAGACGGCTCTGTCCTCTCCGGCGCGCCTCTGTCCATCGCTTCGTTCTCCAGTGCGTTGAGCTCGGCGTTCGGTCCCGCCGCCGGGCAAATCGGCGCGATATTCGTTTCCTTGTCGATACTATTTTTTGCGGGGACTACCATTATCGGCTGGTCGTTCTACGCCGAGCGCTGTTTGGGCTTTTTGACCAAAAACAACCCAACAGTTCTTATGGTGTACAAACTGCTGTTCTGCATCGTCGTAGTCATCGGAGCGAGGAGCGAGCTGACGCTGATCTGGAGCATTGCCGACACCCTGAACGGTCTGATGGCAATCCCCAACCTGATCGCGCTGATTTTCCTGAGCAAAATAGTTGTCGGGCTGACGAAGAAGTATATCGAAACGGGAAGTTCGCTCGGTTAGATTAGGTTAGTTTTCATACGGTAAACATTGTACGGCGGCTGAGTTCACCTTAGCCGCCGTTGCTTTTTATAAGAACGCGCTTGTCGCCTTCGCGCCGGGTTATGCCGAGCGTGTCGAAAAAATCGAGCATCGGCACGGTATACTTCCGGCTTGCACCGATGACATCGCGCAACGTTGCGACCGTTATGTCGCCCTGCATAGCCGCCAGCACAGTAAGCAGTTTTTCGCGCGCGGCACGGGAGAAAAGAAAGCCCCCGTCGATACTACGCAAATCTTCCTGCTCCCGCAGGTACGCCGTTGCCCGTTTGATCTCCGCGCCGCTAACGCCGAGCACCGCTTCAAGTTCCGCCTGAGTTGGAAGGTTAAAACCAGCGGCGGTAATTGCTGCGCTGGCGCGGCTGATGAGCGCCATAAACTTTTCATCGGGAGCGCGGGAAAAATCTGCGGAGCAGTAACAGATTTTCCCCTGCACCGTAACCTGCGCGATAATTTTTCTCCCTGCCATCACCGCCAGAAGGTCTTTGAAATCCCCGCCGCTTACCGTGTCGCCGTTTTGTACGGCTTCAAGTGCCGGGTATAATTTTTCCGCATCAAGTCCCGTACGTTCCGGGTGATCGGCGTGGAACTTTTTCAGCATGCTTTGCACCGCCTGAACCGCCGCGTCAAACGCCGCATACGAAATAAAAAAACGCCCTTTCCCAAACTCTATGATTTTGCGCGTATCCGGCGCGGCGGACAATTCGCGGGAAAGATTATCAAGACATTCGGCAAAGGCGGTTTTTTCCATTTGGGACAACTCGGACAGCGCGGCGGCGCTTAGAATTTCCCGGTCGTGTACGAGCGCGGCAAGAAACGCAAGGGGATCGAATTGCTCGACTAGATTGGAAAGTATCTCCACCTTCCGCGCGCGTTCGGCTCGGCTCCGGACAAGGCTGGCATTGGGAAGTAAAACTCGCCCGCCGCCGATGGTAACAAGCGGGCTGTACAGGCGCACAACAAAGCGCTGCCCCGCCGTTATCGTTATTTCCGATTCGGGCAAAATCTGAACGGGACCGCCACTTCCCGGCGCGTAACGCCGTTTCTCGGCGGTGGCGGCGGAAACCTCGCCCTCGCCGGAATTCAGTCTGAGCAGCGAAATCCGCGCGACAACATCGACCGTTCCGGCGTGAAGCCGCAGACGCTGCCAGTGCGCGATCCCTTCGCGGGCTGACGGCAGCACATCGAGGTGCGCGCTGATGCACCTTGTGGGAATGAACGCGCCTTTCGCGCACACGGCGTCGCCGCGCTCCACATCGTCGAGGGAAACCGCCGAGATATTGATAGCCGCCCGTTGCCCGCTCTGCGCCGCCGCCGCCTTCGCCCCGTGAATCTGCAGCGAGCGCACCCGCCCCGCAACACCAGAGGGCATTATCTGCACCTCATCTCCCTCGGCGATGCTTCCCTGCCACACCGTTCCGGTTACCACACAGCCAAAACCCTTCTTGTTAAACAGGCGGTCGATGGGTAAAAAAAACGCGCCGGAGCCTTTCCTGGGCGGTACAGTATTCAGCAGGTTTTCGATTTCCGCAACAATGCGCGGAATTCCCTCCCCGCTGGTGGAAGAAACCGGAATAATCACCGCGCCGGAAAGGCAACTTCCGGCTATCAATTCGCCAATTTCCGAAACTGCGATTTCAAGTGTTTCGTTATCAACCAAATCCTTTTTGGTTAGCGCAACCAGCCCGCAGCGAACACCGAGCAAGTTGAGGATGTCGAGATGCTCGCGCGTCTGTGGCATGACGCTCTCAGTGGCGGCAATTACCAGCATTGCCGCATCCATTCCCGAAGCGCCCGCCGCCATCTGCCGGATGAAACGCTCGTGACCTGGAACGTCGATTATGCTGACGGTTTTGCCGCTGGGCAGGGAAAGCGGCGCGAAGCCCAGCTCGATGGTGATTCCCCGCCGCTTTTCTTCTTCGAGGCGGTCGCAGTCTACGCCCGTGAGCGCCTTTACCAGCGACGTTTTTCCGTGGTCGATGTGTCCGGCTGTGCCAAGAATAAAAGGATATTCCATTATGAGCCTTTTTTGTTTGGGGATAGCGCGCTAATAATCCGCGAGAATGAAGCGGCGATTTCTTTCTCATCGCCGTCAAGCAAAGTGCGGACATTCAGAACCACGCACCCGTAGCGGACACTCGCAATCACCGGAACGGATTCCGCGCGAAATGCGGCGGCGAAATGTTCCGCGCCAAGCGATGACGAACGCAGGGCAACTCCGCACCCGCAAAGCTTATCGGTGGGAAACGCACCGCCGCCGATACAATCGTCTGTCTGCACAAGCTCGATGTGAAAATCCGCCGTTCCCTGCCGCGCGGCGATTTGCCGTAACTCCGCACAGAGCTTGCGGGCTTTTTTCAGCAAGGTTTCCTCGCTGGCTTGTATCATTTTGATGAC
>WQZT01000101.1 GCA_009780595.1 Treponema sp.
CCCGCCTGTGGAAAAACCGCCGTCAACATTTCCCGCTGCGTTCAGCGAAAAAGCCGCGCCGCCTGAAAATCCTCCCGCGCCGATGCTGTCAAGCCCCGCGCTGATATTCACGGGAAACCCCGCGCCTGAGAACTCCGCGTTAAAACGCTCGGTCGCATCGGAGCGCAAATCCGCCTGAGCGTTCAACGCGCCGCGGCGGTTGAGCGCGGCATCGGTCTCCGCCAGTGTAAGCGAAAGCGTGGTAGGAACAGCTGAGATGTCAGGGTCTGAACTTACCCCGCGCAGATCAAAGCCCCAATGCCAGCCGGAGGTGGTAAGCACATCAGTCGCCATAATTCCCATAAAAAAGCGCGGGTATTTATTGGCAGCAAATTGCACATCCCGCCCGCGAAACCGCGCGGCACGCGGCGGACGGGAAGAGCGCGGGAGTTTTTCCTGTGCAGCGCGAACGGTTTGGAGAATTTCAAGCGCCCGCTGTCCGTAGGTAACGTACTCCATTGCTGAATCGGTTACAATGCTCATCACAATCGCCTCAAGCACTTCCATCGCCGTGCCGCTTCCCAGATCGATAAAAGAGCGCAAGCGGTTAAAATCCGCCTGAAAAGCATTGCGGGCGTTTTGCTCCAGCGCTCTGGCGGTGTTCATGTCCGCCTCCACGCCTGATGCAATTCGATTTACATCGTTTTGAGCATCCTGTACTGTGGAAATCATCGCGTTGGTCTGATCGATGGTGGTTCTAATCCGGGCGAGGGTCTGCTCCGCCGTTTGCAGGTCTACAACCCGAAAGTCGTTGATGTTTATCGCAAGCAAAGGCTCTGCGCGGCTTTGAATCTCCTCAACGCGGGCGCGGACAGCAGCTTGCTCACCTTGCCAGCGCGCAACAGAAGTTTGGTAGGATTCCACCGCCGCGCTGTGCAGACGGGGCGTTTGCAAACGATCGAACTCCCGGTTTAAGAGAGCTGTCGCATCGAAGTTCTGAACATCAACCAGCGGCGGAATCTCGATCGCTTCCCGTTCGCTGGGCGGCTTGGGCGCTCTGGCGGGCAACGCGCCTGAAACCGTCCGCGCCGTGCCAAAACGGATATTGTCCGCGCGGATTTCTTCTATATAGACCCTGCCCCGAATCGCCGCTTGCGGACTAAACCTGATTTTCATCGCGCTGAACTGAATCAGATTCCGCATAGGGCTGTCTCTGTCCGCGATGGTCAAGCTGTCCATCGCCATTTCCAGCCTAAACAGGCTTATCCGGAAACGGCTGGCGTTCACCCGCGCCTGAAAAACCGCTTCAAGGGCAGTTTCCAGCCCCCGCTGTAAAAGGGGGTTCGCCATCACAGCGAAAAAAACCGCGATGCTGGCAATCACCGCAGCAGCAACCGCCAGCGGGATAATCTTCACCGCCGCTTTGCGATTGCCCTTGATCGCCTTCACCAACCCCTTCAGGCGGAGAACATCCTTCTCGCTCAAATCCTGCCGCAAGCGCAGATTTCCGCTTGCGCCATCATCATCTTCGGCATAGCACGCGCGGATAAAATTTTTATCATCATGATATTCGATATATTTAAGGTACTTTTTCTTAAGCACGGTTTCTGTAATGGTTTTCTTAAAAAATGACGGCACTTTTACCATAGTTTCTCCTTATTTGCCCCACGTAAAACGTGGCGCGTGGTTCATTACCGTATATCGGAAACGCTGGTGACAGTTTCCACAGCCCTCACCAGCGCGGAAACGATGGGGAGGCGTTTAACAGATTGTACGAGCTTTGAGTTTTTGATTCTCGCCGCAAACTTGTTCCGGTACAGCGGGATCAGCGCATACATCAAAAAGAACGCCGGCAGCCAAAGGACAACGCCTGAGACAATTCCCCCGGCAACCAGTGTGTTGTTAAATCTCGTTAGCGGCATAAAGGGCATATTGTACAGCGCGGTGAAAAATGGCTGCAACGCGCCAATGTACAGGATTTCCCAGCCGATACTGTCCACTAGCGGCACAACGGCGGCGGAAACTAGCTGAAGGATAACCATAACTAGCATTTTCGACCAATGGTGATGCTTAAAAAAGAAAGACGCCGCAAACAGGACAATCCAGAAAATATTCCCTGCCGGAATAAGCCCCACAAGCAGCCCCCACGCGAAACCCGCCGCGATTTGATCACGACCCAAGTTGGTATTCAAGGCAACGATTAATTTTGCTATCGGCTTTATCATAGTACAATGATGGGGACTTTGCAGTAAAAAAGCAAGTGGCAGAAAATGGAGTTCATTGATATTGTTTGTTGATTGTCGATGCTACGCTGTTGTAAAACCATACAATGAATTGATTGATATACTAAAAAATTATTGATATACTATAGTATGAAACGAAATACAACCTTTGATTTTTTAACTGGCGTTTTTAAAAATCAACGTCGAAATGGTAGCAGATACAACAATTAGAATGAAAATACGATTATTCGCTGGCAGCGTTTTGTATGCAATGATTATTGCCGCCCTGTTCCCGCCCCTGCTTTCCGCTCAAACGGGCGAAAGTGAAAATCTGCGGCGTGTAACTCAAACATTGACAGCGGAGGGGATTCCCTTTGAACGGCGGCAACTTTCCCCCAATGAGGACTCAGGCAGCGAGTCGGCAGTGGTGCGCTCAAACGGCAACGCGCTGGGGACATTTGTGCTGGCGATTCCGCTGGATGCGGACTTTGCCGTTGATGCAGGGCTTGCCGCCGCCCGGAAACTACGAACCTGGAATCATCCAATTAACATACTTATCGCTTTTTTAGGTAATGAAAGCGCCAGCAATCAGGGGCTGCGGAATATTCTCGCCCTGAACGATGTTCCCGAAAACTGGATGCTTGCCTACCTTGATATAGACCCGCCGCCTGAGCGCCTGTTTCTGCACCACGGCGCGCGCGGTAACCTTGCTCCGCTCGATATTGTAAAGCCGCTTGTTGCCGCGCTGCAATCCTCAAATCTCGCGTGGGCGCTGAGAATACGTTTTAACGGGATTTACAAACTCGCGCTTGTCGAAGGACACCGCGCCCTGAATACGGCGTGGGGGCGGGAAATCAACGGTTTTGCACTGACCGGGCGCAACCCTGCCACGCCGTCGCCGTCCAGCACGACAATCTCGCCGCAGGACATGGCGGATGTTCTGTTGGATTACGCGGCGTCTTTGGAGTTCCCCACGCTCAAAGCCGACAAGCATTATGTGCTGTTTGCCATTCCGGGCGGGAAAATATTCCTGCTCGATCAAAGAATTTCCGCAGTGCTGCTGCTGGCGGTTCTAGGTGTAAGCCTCCTGCTTTTTTTGATATATTCGGCAAAGAATTATACGCGCCTGGTGTTCCGCTTCCGGCTTTTTTTCAGATCGATTTGGGTGTTTTTGCTCCTTATCGCGTTCCTCGTTGTGTCGATAACGGCGGCGTCGGTTCTCTATTCAACGCTTTTCCAGAGCAACAGGCCGCTTGTCCCCTTCCCGGATAGTTTAACCGCCCCGGAGCAGTTTATTGGAGCGGGGCTTACGCTGATGTTGTCGGTGCTGCTGTTCTTCCTGCATTCGCCAATTTTTGCAGTGATCCGCATTCCTCAACGCGCCTATTTTTACGGGTTTTCAAGTATAATTTTTGCAGTTGCCGGAACACTGGCAGCCGCCTTTTCCGACTTCTCCCTCGTTCCGGCATTTTTGTGGGCAACGTTTTTTATCTTTCTTGCCGCCTCACTGCCCAAGCCTAAACTGATTTTTATATGCGTCGCCGCAATTCCCCTGTTTGCCGTTGCCGCTGTGCAAAACATCATCCAGACAGGCAGCCTCACCATCGCCGAGTTTTTTATCAGCCCAAATCTGGGTGCGGCGGGCAACTGGCTTGCAACACTTCAAATCGCGCTATTTTGCCTCCCCCTCATTTTACTTATCAAGCGGGGTGTTGTTCTCAGCAGCAAACCGGCAGGAATTAGCACGGCGAATGTTGCAGCCCCGCGCATGACTGTGCAACAAATCCGGCACGAACGGGTTAAACGCCGCCTTGTTATCGTGTGCACCTTAATCGCGGTGGTTCTGGTATTAATGCTCACCCAAATCGCGCTCGTTTGAAACCCCGCGAGCAAGCACGGAAATCAATTTTGATATGTTGGGGCAAGGCGTGGAGTTTTGCCCAGTGAATTAGCCAACGGCTAATTCGCCAAAAATGCTGTATACCCCTTAAACGCCGCGTACAGGTCGATCTTGCTTATCACCTCAAATGGCGAGTGCATCGAAAGCACAGCAAGCCCGCAGTCAAGGACATCCATCCCGTACTTCGCGGCGTGGAAGGCAATCGTACCGCCGCCGCCTTTGTCAACCTTGCCAATCTCCGCGAACTGCACGGGAACTTTGTTACGGAGCATAAGCGCGCGAACCTTCGCGCAGAACTCCGCGTTGGCATCCGATGCGCCGGACTTGCCCCGTGAGCCGGTATACTTCGTAAGCACCAGCCCTTTGCCAAAAAACGAGGTGTTGCGCTTTTCAAAAAAACTTGCGTACGCCGGATCGAACGCTGCGTTCACATCTGCCGACAGCATCGAGGAGTTGGAAAGCGCGGCGCGTACATCCGCCTCCCCCGCAAGGAACGCGGCGAAGTTTTCAAAACCATGCGAGTGCGCGCCCGTGTTGCCGTACGAGCCAATTTCTTCTTTGTCGGAAAGGTAGCAAATCGCCGTCTTTTCAGGCGGCTTCTTCGCGGCGGCAACCTCCAGCAGCGCCCGAAGTGCCGGGTACGCGCAGCACCTGTCGTCGTGCCCGTACGCGCCGATCATACTGCGGTCAAAACCCAAATCGCGGGCGTTAAACGCCGGAACAACCTCAATCTCCGCTGAGACAAAATCGCGCTCGTCAATCCCGTATTTTTCGTTCAGAATCGAAAGGATGCGAAGCTTAACCTTTTCCTTAACCTTCTCGTCATTGTAAGGGCGCGAACCGACAAGCACATCGAGATCCTCCCCGTCGATCACATCAGACGCTTTTTTCTGCATCTGCTCCTGCGCCAAGTGCGGCAACAAGTCGGTAATCGTAAACACCGGATCGTCGGGATCTTCCCCAATGCAGACAGACGTTTCCTTCCCGTCAAGGTTAACAAAAACCCCGTGGAGCGCAAGCGGTATCGCTGCCCACTGGTACTTTTTGATACCGCCATAGTAGTGGGTGTCAAGGAGCGCCAGCTCACTGTCCTCGTACAGCGGGTTCTGCTTGAGGTCAAGCCGCGGCGAATCCACGTGCGCTCCCAGTATATTGAAACCTTCCGCACAACGCCGCTTGCCCACAACCGCCGCAATCAGCGCCTTGCCCCGAATGAGCTGGTAGATTTTATCGCCAGGCTTTATCCGCTTAGACTTCCCCGCCTCGGTAAACCCCGCTTTTTTCAGCAGCTCCACCGACACCGCGCAAAACTCCCGCTCAGTTTTCCCCCGGTCAAGCATCTGGCGGTACGCGGCGGCGAAAGCTTCAACATCCTTCTCCGCCTTCTTATCCACCTCGTCCCAGCTGTTTTTTTGATTGAAACAAAGCTTCTCCGCAAGGATCTGCCCCTGCGTTTTCTGTTCTTTACCTGATTTATCTTTAGCCATTAGAAATCTCCTTGCCTCACCTGCTTTCATTATATATCAAACGGCGGGAGAATGGGGAGAGGGGAATTGGGGGGAAACTGTCAGGGTTTTTCAAGCTGTCGGTAAATACAGGTTAACACAGAGTCCTGTTGTTCACTCCACAGGTGCATAGCCCCGCCTTCGCAGTTTTTAAACGAATCGCACGAAGCGCAGAGCCCAGTTTTTGCCCAGCGGCGATCCCGCATCACCTGAAAGCGCTCGTTCCATACATCCACAAACTTGTCGCGGTAAATGTTGCCCTGGGCAAAGCCGCGGTTGATGTTGGGGCACGCGGAAATTGAGCCATCAGCCAGCACCGAAGCGATTTGGATTCCCGCGCGGCAGAAAAAGTGGGAATCGCGCACCTTTTTTTCGTAGTCGCCGAGGTACGCCTCGCAACTGAAGGTAACCGCAATGCGCTCATCCAGCCGCGCCTGTGCGATAAAATCCATCAACCACCTAAGTTCGCTTGGCGTAAGCGGCATATTCTCATCATCTGACGCCCTGCCAATTGGCGAGATGGTGAACAGCCGCCACGCCGCAACCTTTCGGGCAATGAGAAACTCCATAAGTTCAGGAAGCTCCCCGATGTTCTTTCGGTTCACGCAGG
>WQZT01000102.1 GCA_009780595.1 Treponema sp.
CACTGCCCGCACTTGATACACGGACCGTCGCCCAGCGGAATATCCGCCGAACTTGCGATGCGCCCCTTGTAGCCCCGCCCCTGGAACTCAAGCGCCCACACGTTTTGCACTTCCTGGCAAACCTTCACGCAACGCCCGCATTTTATGCACTTCTCCGGGTCAAGAATAATTGACGGGTTGGAATCATCAATCGGAAGATTTCTGAGTATCTGCTTAAAGCGCATCTCCCTGATTCCGAACTCCGCCGCCAGATTTTGTAGCTCGCAGCTGCCGTTGCGCGGGCATTGCAGACAATCGCTGGGATGGTTGCTGAGCATAAGCTCCACGACAGTGCGGCGCGTGGCAATAATCTCAGGGTCGTGGGTGATAATGTCCATATTCTCCGCCACTTTTGTGGAGCAGGCACGAGCCATGCGCGGAGAACCCGGCCCCGCCGTCCGCACAATGCAGAGCCCGCACGCCGCCCAGGGAGTCAGATTCGGGTTATAGCAGAGCGTAGGAATCTTTATGTTGATTTTCTTCGCCGCTTCCAAAATGGTACTATTCTCTTCAACCTGAAGTGGTTTACCGTTAACTTTAATATTCACCATTTTTTAGCTCCTATGCCTTGATAATGGCTTGGAATTTACAAGCGCTTAAGCACTCGCCGCATTTCACGCAGTTTTCCGAATTAATAAAATACGGCGGTCGTTTCCTGTCAGGGTACTTCGCCGCGTCCTCCAGTGAAATACAGTTAGCCGGGCAGCGCGTAGCACACGCCTTGCAACTAATGCACTTTTCAGGAATTATCGTAAAGCTGAGCAAGTTTTTGCACTTTCCCGCCCGGCATTTTTTATCGTGAATATGCTCTTTGATCTCGTCCATAAAGTTTTTGAGCGTGGACATTACCGGATTTGGCGCAGTTTGCCCCAACGCGCACAGCGACGCTTTCGCCATCGCTTTGCCAATGGCTTCGATTTTTGGAATGTCCGAATCTTCGCCTGTGCCGCCTGAGATTTTATTGAGCAGTTCGAGCAACTGGACAGTTCCAATGCGGCAGGGCGCGCACTTCCCGCACGATTCGTCGACGCAGAAATCCATGTAAAACCGCGCAACGTCAACCATGCAGTCGTCTTCGTCCATAACGATCATACCGCCTGAACCCATCATCGAGCCGTTGGCAACCAGCGATTCAAAGTCGATGGGCACATCAAGCGCCGCTTCGGTGAGAATACCGCCTGACGGCCCGCCGGTTTGAACACCCTTGAACTTCTTGCCGCTGCGAATTCCGCCGCCAATGTCAAAGATAATCTCGCGCAACGTCGTTCCCATCGGCACTTCCACAAGACCGGAATTTTTCACCTTTCCCGTCAGCGCAAAAACTTTCGTGCCCTTGGATTTCTCAGTCCCGATTTGCGCCAGCCATGCGCCGCCTTTGGTCATAATAACCGGAACGTTTACCAGCGTTTCCACGTTGTTGATGATAGTCGGCTTGCCCCACAAGCCTTCGTTGGCAGGGAAGGGCGGCTTCGGCACAGGCATTCCGCGGTTGCCTTCGACCGACTTAATCAGCGCCGTCTCTTCGCCGCAGACAAACGCGCCCGCGCCCAGCCGGATTTCAATCTCGAAATCAAAGCCCGAGCCGAGAATGTTCTTGCCCAACAGCCCGAATTCCTCCGCCTGCTTCAGCGCCTTTTCCAGCCGCTCCAGCGCCAGCGGATACTCGGCACGGATATACACAATCCCGTAATTCGCGCCAATCGCCTTACCAGCCGTGATCATTCCCTCAATCACCGAGTGCGGATCGCCTTCGATTACAGACCTGTCCATATAGGCGCCAGGATCACCTTCATCGGCGTTGCAGATAATGTACTTCGGGCTGCCAGTTGCTTTCCGCGCCAAATCCCACTTCATCCACGTGGGGAACCCCGCGCCGCCGCGCCCGCGTAACCCCGAGATTTTCACCTCTTCGATAATCTTCTCAGGCGTCCACTCGAAGAGGGCTTTTTCAAGCCCCTGATAGCCTTCGCGGGCGATATATTCGTTGATACTTTCAGGATCGATGCTGCCGCAGTTTCGCAACGCCACGCGGAACTGCTTTTGGTAAAACTTAATGTCGTGAACCTTCAGAGTATCCTTATGCTCCTGCTCTCCGTCACCTTTGTACAGCAGCCTTTTTACTTCGCGCCCTTTGATAATATGCTCCT
The DNA here is from genome assembly GCA_009780595.1 of Treponema sp. GTDB lineage: Bacteria > Spirochaetota > Spirochaetia > Treponematales > Breznakiellaceae > WRKT01. The sequence goes on from WQZT01000102.1 coordinate 2,187, forward strand.
CGATAATTTCGGGAACATCCTTCGGCGTTACATAGACGTAGAACGAATCTTCAGGGAGCACTTTGACGATTGGACCAGCTTCGCAAAAACCAAAGCAGCCCGTTTTCACAACCTGCACCTGATTTGCTATACCGTGTTTTACCGTCTCCGCGATCAAGCTCTTGTAAATCTCGTCGCCCTGATTTGATTCGCACGCAGTTCCGCCGCAAACAAGAATAAAGTGATTGTACGACATCGATAGCCTCCTTTCCGCTTACGCCACAATATCCGCGGCGGGTCTGTCCAGAATATGATTATCCACAAGCTTTCTTCCAATGATGTGCTTGTCTACAATTTCCTTCGCTACTTCCTCGTTCACGTTGCCGTAAATAACAACCGGCATTCCCGGAACCGCAACTTCAACCGTCGGCTCAGAATGGCACAGCCCCATGCAACCAGTTTGCCTGACCATAACCGTTTCGACAAGGTTCTTTGTTTCAAGCGCCCGCAGAAACGCATCGAGCGTTGCCTTTCCTCCGGCAACAATTCCGCACGTTCCCATCCCGACGATAATCTGGATTTCCTTGCCCTCGATTTGCCTTCGGACAATGTCCTTCTTTGTCGAATCCCGCAGATTCCGCAGTTCTTCCAATGTCATTTTAGCCATACTCCGCTCCTTACCTTGAATTAATCTCCCTCATGCTCTTCGAGGGAGCGCAAATAACGATCTAGTAAAATGATAGACTGAACATCTTCGATGCCGCCGAGCGCATCAACAAGCTCTGTTTTGCGAATCTCATAATCAGTGATGCCTTCGGGCGTTTGCCGGAAACGCTTGATAACCATTTCCGCAGGACCCTCAAACAAGAGCGACGTGCGAAACATCCCCGGAATATCCCCGACCGGCGGTGTGTCAACGTTGCCCAAATTGAACCACGCACTGACCGTTGTGCCAGAAGCTTTCGCCGCTTGCGGCGTTCCATCGGTTGTACCGCTGGGTGCTTGCTGCCGCTTTTCGGAATCTATTTTCCAGCCGCCGCCTGATTGCTCGGAAGTCTGAATGAGAAACGGAAGCCCAAGCCCGACTTTACGCCCGGGATGTTTCACCCCGTCAGTAACGAACGGGTCTTGCGCCAGTTTTAGCTCCGCCGCCGTCATCCCTTTGCCGTTGTCCTTCACCGTAAAACGAAACTCACCGCCTGAAGCGTTGAGCGTTTCGCGCAACTCCAGTTCGACCACATCAGCGCCGGATTCAATCCCATTTTGGGCAATGTCTGTTACCAAATCCATCAACGTAAAATGCATTCGCAATCCTTCGCTTTCAAGTACCGTGTTTGTGATGTTTCGTGCGTGTTCCGCAATCAAGAATGATCAGGCGTTCTGGTACTTTGCGATGATACCCGGCAGCATATCTTTGGTGAGTTTGCCGTAATTTTCCGCACCAACCGTGAGAATCGGCGCAAGCCCGCAACAACCGATGCAGCGTACCGCGTCGACAGAGAAAAGCCCGTCGCTGGTAACCCCATCAGGTGCAAGCCCTAAAATCTGCCGTGTTTCGTCGAGAAGATCCTGCCCGCCTTTGAGGTAGCAAGCCGTTCCCATACACACGGCAATCCGGTATTTTCCCGGTTTGACAGTTTTGAAGAAGTGGTAAAAGGAGATAACTCCATAGACGCGGGCAAGCGGAATGTTTGTCATTTTAGACAACGTGCCTGCCGTTTCCCGTGAAATGTACCCGAACGTCTCCTGCGTTTTATGAAGCATCATAATTAATCCGCCCGGCTTCTTCTTCCATTCGTTGATGAATGAAACAAGCTCCTCTGGAAACGCATTGCTCTGTTCAGATTTTACCGCAATCATGAATACCTCCGATGGCATAGATGCTTTTGATCAACGTCTTTAAAAAGACGTTTTTAATAACGCTGTGTATTTACACGAGTGTACCTACCATTATAAGCCGCATGTTCCGATATTTGTCAAGTATTTTTTGACATTTTACACAATTTTATTAGCATTTAATTCGACATCGTTACATCCACAAATATTCGCGGCGCAAATGCGAAGCGATGAGCCACGTTCCAGCTGCGAGCAGCAGACCCCCCGGAAGCGGCGTGATCCACGTATCCGCGCCAATGAGCATATTTCTCCCCGCCAGTGCCATGAGCGAACCGGCGGCAATTCGCACGTATGTGCGCGAACCTTTCGTGTGGGCAGAAATCAAAAAGGTAGCCACGGTAACCGCCGCAATTCCCGCCTCAACCAGCGCAAACATACTGCGGTAGCCGGAGTGCGGCATCAGCGTGGAATCCCACACCGCGCCGTCAATCGGAGTTCGTACGGCGATAACGAGCGCGGCGAGCGTGGCAATAAAGAAAGCGTTCTGCTGTTTCTGGGCGTTCAGCCCAGCAGAGTACACGCTGGCAGTAAACAGCGCAAACAGCCCGAAGTGCCGCGCGAAAAGCAAAACCCTCGCCCCGCTGATAATATACAAGGTGGAAATCGGGAAAACGTTCGCCAGCGGTATCAACAATCGTAAAAACTCAAAGGAAAGGGACGCGGCAAACAGCGCGAAAAAAAGAATCTCAGGCGACTGCGTGTTTTCAAAAAAACGGTAGATGAGCACGAGGCTGACAAAGGAATACACAGCGGCGGCAAGCACCGTAAAGAATGGTACGAGCGCAACAGCTTGCGCGTGCTCCGCCACGAGCGTGGAAAATACACCGTCAGGGCGAAGTGTGGCGGAAGCGGCAGCCGCCGGGTATGCGGCAACAGCCGGGTATGCGGCAAAAGCCGGGTATGCGGCAAAAGCGAAGAAAGCGCCCGCCGCAATACTGCAGAGAGACAAAGCCGCCAGAGCTATTCCGCCCTTGAAAAAATCATTTCGCGCCGAAAGCGTCATACCACAGCATAGAACATTATTCTTTTTCACTCAAGGCTTCTGTGCAAATTCCGATACTAGAGAAAGAGGGGTAATCTATGTTTGATAGGTTCAATAAGAAAACTCTTTGCATCTTTGCTGTAATTGTGCTGGGGGTTTCCAGCCTGAGTGCCAAAGATACGGCAACGTTTGTCGATCTTGGCTTTTCGTCTGACGGTGCAACGTTTATGTTCGCACAGTACGGCGTTCATTCGGGAACGCTGAAAGCTTGGGCGGATTTGGGCGTTGTTGATGTTGCAGGAAGCAGCTTTGTCCAGGACGGAAGGGTGTCGTACACGAATGATCGGCCTGTTGTTTTTGGGCAGGACGGTTCTGGGGCGTTTCACACCGCGCTGGTGAAGAATGTTCCGCTGGTACAACGGAACAAAATCGACCATACCGTACAAGGCCGCCCTCTGTTTATTTCGATAGGCGGCAAGGATACAAACGAAATCCAGTTCAGAAACTTTGAAACTGGCGCTCTGTACCGGGCATCGTTAATTCAAACATCAGAGGGTAGAGGCGTATCGTTGGCATCGTCGTTCCATATCAACCTTGTACGGGAAGCCAAAGACGGAACGCGCACAAGCTGCACTGTTGGAGCGCCACAGTTCAAGCGGGCGATGGTGTCGTCGTACCAGATTCGGCAGGTGCGTGTTTACGGCACTTCGATGGTTTTGGTTATCGAGATGACAAAGCTGGAAGCCGGACAACCCACGATACGTTATATGGTAGAAACTGTACATTTTTAACGTTTTTGTTTGATTCTCTTATTAATTGCAAGCCGCCGTACGCAACGGCGGCTTGTTCTGCACCGCGTTCGTACCCGTATGAAGTTTTGGCGGAGCCAAAACTTCATGGTACACAGGCCTGGAGTTTTGCTGTGCAAAACTCCCCAGCAAACTAGCCACAGGCTAGTTTGCCAAACTCCCCAGAATAATCTGCCGAAGGCAGATTATTCCGCTCTTGCCGTGTGCGCTGATTCCGGGTATTCTTAGCAATGACCGATTTTGTACACCTCCACGTTCACTCTGATTATTCCCTGCAAGACGCGTCGGTTGCGACGGCGAGCCTTGCCG
>WQZT01000103.1 GCA_009780595.1 Treponema sp.
AGGGTGACGGCACGATTAGAATCGAGATGAACTTTCTGCCGGATGTGTATATCGCCTGTGATGTGTGCAAAGGCAAGCGCTTCAACAAGGAGACGCTCGACATCCGCTACAAGAGCAAGAATATTGCCGACGTGCTGGATATGACTATCGAAGAGGCGGCGGAGTTTTTTGCGCCGATTCCTCAGATTGCGCGGAAGATGGACACGCTGCTTTCGGTGGGCTTGGGCTACGTCAAGCTCGGTCAGTCAGCCCTCACGCTTTCAGGCGGCGAGGCGCAGCGGGTGAAACTCGCCCTCGAACTTTCCAAGCGGTCTACGGGCAAAACGCTGTACATTCTCGACGAGCCGACGACGGGCTTGCACTTCGCGGATGTGAAGCAGTTAATGGAAGTAATTCAGCGGCTTGTCGATCAGGGTAACACGGTGGTGATGATCGAGCACAACCTTGACGTGCTGCTGCAGGCGGATCACCTGGTTGATCTTGGTCCTGAAGGCGGGGAGCGCGGCGGGCAGATACTCGTTACCGGAACGCCGGAGGACGTTGCGCAGTGGCCGACTTCGTACACTGGCAAGTACATCAAAGAGCTTTTGGCAGAGCGGGAAAAAACAAAAGGCAAAGGGAAGGGAGTAAAGAATTGCGCCGCTTCCTGACAAAGCTGTCGCTGCTGGTGTGTTTTTTCCTTGCGGCGGCGTTGTACGTCTCTGCTCAGGAAGAGGCGGCGGACGGCGCTCTTGTCAGCGAAGAACTCGGCGGCGAGCGGGTTGACGGCGAAGGTGAGTTTGGCGAGGGCGGCGTATCGGCTGACGGCGAAGGTGGCGCAGACGGTGAACGTGCTGATGGCGAACTTCCGCCGGAACCGCTGCCGCCCGTAGAAATTCCGCCGGAACTTGTCCACCTCGACATGGAAATAAAAACCTCCTCCCTTATGGAACTTTCAACGTGGGCGCGGGAATTGGGCTTGAGCGATGGCGGCACACGGGAAGACCTTGCCATCCGGCTGCGCGCGCACTACGGCATTCCTTCGCAAACAGGCACACCCGCGGTAGAACAGCGGGTCGTTACAATAGAATCCGCCACCACCACGGAATATTTCACGCTTGAAGTCGTTGACGAGGATTTCGCCCGTTTTCGGGGGAATGTCATCATCAGTTTGCTGGATGGAGAGTCGGTTCACCGCATCAGCGCGGGGGAAATCCTGTTTAACCGGACTCGGAACGTGCTGACCGCGTCCGGCGGGGTTCAGTATATTCGGGAAGAAGGCAACATTGTCGAAACCTTTCGGGGCGATTCGATCACCGTTAACCTCGACAACTGGTCGAGCCTGTTTGTCGACGGTATTTCGGAGCGAACGATGTCCGGCAACCCAACCGCGTACCGCTTCGCCGGGACTATTATTTCGCGGGATGCCGAGGGTGCAACGCTGCTGCGAAACGCGGACATTACTAACCCCGCAAATGAGGAAGCTTTCTGGTCTATCAGCGCCTCCAAGCTCTGGCTTTTGCCAGGCAACGACTTTGCCATTTTGAACGCGGTTTTGCGGGTGGGAAATATCCCCCTGTTTTACCTGCCGTTTTTTTATTTTCCGGCGGATCAGGTTGTCTTTCGCCCTGTGCTGGGGCTTCGCACACGCGAGGGGACATTCTTTCAAACAACGACGTACCTTCTTGGCCGCCCCCGAACCGAAGTGATCAAGGAAAGCTCGATAGCGATGATTTTCGGCGGCGCGGATGAAGGTGCGGAAACTAAACGTGAAGGGATATTTTTACGAACCACAGGGAAACGGCGGCAAGATCCCAACAATGTGCAGCTTGCGCTCCTTGTTGATATGTATGTAAATCTGGGTGCGTATGTTGGAGCGGAGCTGTCCCTTCCCAGCAAGGGAAGATTTGGGGCATTGAATGTTTCCACCGGCGTAGGGTTTACCCGCAACCTGTTTTTGCTCGGCGGTAATTATACACCTTTTTTTGACGCTGATGGGGTAAGCCAGTGGAACAGCAGCACGATTCTTTCTATGGAAGTACCATTTCGCTATCGTTTTAGGATGACCGGATCGTTCCGCTTGGGCGATGGTTCAATTTCCTGGAACATTCCCGTTTTTTCCGACCCTTTTGTTGACAGGGATTTCATGCGCCGCCCTGAGCCCAAAGACTGGTTTAGTATGCTCAGGGAGTTTGCCGAAGGTACTGACAATCACGATGAGGGCAACGATAGCATGTTAGGGGGGCAGATATGGACGGTAAGCGGCGGGCATATTAACTTCTCGCTTGGGCCGCTTAACCCGTATATTTCCTCGCTTTCAATATCGAACATTTCCAGTTCGCTGACCTTTGCCGTGCGAAATGTGCAACCTCGGAATCCGCCGGGGTACCATCCGCCGGGGCTGCCAAACCCGGACAGGGCTTTTTTCTTTCCGCAGCGTTTTACCATGTTCAGCATGAATGCTTCTATGGCAGGTAGCCCTCTTACGTTGGGGGCTACCCCGCCGCGCCCTCCTGCTCCGTCTGAGCCTGTCGAAGCGCCGGGGCTTGCCCTGCTGCCAGATGTTCCGCTTTCCCCGTGGGCAACCGAGAACGAGGAAACGGTGAAAGATGCTGATTCTGGGGAGTTTTCTTTTTCCCCTCCGGTTTTGGGGCAGACCTTTAACATTCGCACTGCAGCAGGCCCCCGCCTGGCTGTTACCTACCGCCTTGCACCGTCTACCGCAACAGAGATGCATTTCAACTCAGCGTCGTGGGCTTTTCAGGAGGACATTGACTGGTCCGATTTGTCTCTCGTCGAATCACGCGCCGAAGGGTCGGGAAACCTGAACTTTACCTTTAGTCCGGCTTCCGGCAACTTCTATTCGGTTGGTTTGGGGTTTACCGCGAACGCCAACTGGCGGGAGCTGATGTATATTAACGAGGAAGCCGATGAATTTACCGATTTCGCAGGTAAGCCCGATCCAAAAAGAGTTGAGGCCGCCAAGGAGAGGACTCAGACGCAGACAAACTTTCGTTCGAGCTGGAGCTTGAGCTCGAGCATGAACCCCTTCTTTCAAAGTGAGGTTTGGGGTGCAACCCAGTTACAGCACAATGTCGGAGGGTTGCTTGCGAATAACACGTTTAATACAGAAACCAAAGAAAGGGAATGGGATTTTGGCGCGTGGGACGAGGAGAAGATTACAACCCACAATGTTGCCACAACTGTTGCAGCTAATATAATGGATTATAACCAGAGCATTAGAATGACTGCCCCGTTGCCGCCAGTTAGCTCTGTTGGCCGCTCGGCAGCTACGCTGGATGCTGAATTTAACAAGTGGATATTCAGGACTACCGTGAGGACAAGTGTTGTGAGGCCGTGGGACGAAGATGAGCGGGAATTCGGCGATATTAGCGTAACCGAAAGAGTTGCCTTTACCCCGCGCACCAATTTTGAACAAACGGTTATTTTTAACCCGAGAGAGGACCAGTATACGATTTTTACGTCGAGGTTGAGCAGCGGTCCTTTTTCGTCATCGTATTCGGTGCGCTATGATGTTCCGTGGCGGTTTAACCCACAATTTGGCGATGCGCTTGCTGGCAACCAGCAACTGTGGATTCAGCGGGATGAGCATAACAATCTCTTCGAGCCATCCCTTGAACCGCGCGAATTGACCTTCTCGTACAGTCCTTCATTTTCACGGAATGATCTGTGGGCTCGTCGAATGGGCTTTTCCGTAAACTTTAACACGAGCATGGTTTTTGATCTTCAGCGGTATACCAGCTCCCGCTTGAATTTCAGCATGAGTATTGCAACGCGAATAACGAACTTTCTTGAATTGGAATTTCGCGCCACTGCGGAAAACGCCGTGCTGTACCGCTATTTCCAAAACATACCTTTTTTTGCCAAGCCTCCTGTTGATCTGTGGCCGGGCGCTTACGAAACTAATTTTTTTGTCGATCTTCTCAATTCGTTCCGTTTTGATAGTGATGAGTTGCGGCAGCGATCAGGATTTAAGTTACGCAGCATCAACGTAACACTTACCCATTTCCTCGGGGACTGGAACGCGCGGCTGACTATCAGTTCGTTCCCTGTCCTTGAGCGCAACCCCGGCAGTCAGCCCACCTACGAGTTCCAGAACGAGATTACCTTTTTGATTCAGTGGGTTCCCATTGCAGAAATCAGAACTCAGATAGATTATACCGATAAGACCTTGAAGGTTAAGTAGCAGTTTTAGGCAACGATTTGATTACAAAGTAGCCGTCAGACAGATATTTTAATACACTCACTATTAACTTCTTTCTCATTTTGTGGTAGGCTTGAAAAAACGCGAAAAATGGCGAGAAATCAAAGCAAAAATAATGCTGGCGCCATATGAGGGGATGGAGATATATATGGCAAAGTCAAGTGATTCAGAGAAATCGAAGGCGAGGGGAGTGCCTCTTGCTACGGCTGAGGAGAAAGAGAAGGCGCTGGAAGCGGCGCGGCTGCAGATTGAAAAGCAGTACGGTTCGGGCTCGCTGATTAAGCTCGGCACGCACAACAACGCCGCCGGAATTGAGGTTGTTCCTTCGGGTTCGATCCTCTTGGATGAGGCGTTGGGTGTTGGCGGCTATCCGCGCGGCAGGATTATCGAGATTTTCGGGCCTGAGTCGTCGGGAAAGACGACGTTGGCGCTGCACGCGGTGGCGGAAGCCCAGAAGCTGGGGGGGATCGCGGCGTTTATCGATGCGGAGCACGCCCTTGATCCGGTGTATGCCAAAAATCTGGGTGTTAATATCGAAAACCTCTGGGTTTCACAGCCGGATTCTGGTGAGCAGGCGCTGGAAATCGCCGAAAGTCTTGTGCGTTCGGGCGCGGTCGACATTATCGTGGTGGACTCGGTGGCGGCGTTGACTCCGCAGGCCGAAATCGACGGGGATATGGGAGACGCGCAGATGGGGTTGCAGGCGCGGCTGATGAGCCAGGCGATGCGTAAGCTCACGGCAATTATCAACCGCTCGCGGACTATTCTGATTTTTATCAACCAAATTCGTATGAAGATTGGCGTTATGTTCGGAAGTCCTGAAACGACGACCGGGGGAAACGCGCTGAAGTTTTACTCGTCGTTGCGGATTGATGTGCGGAAAATCGACACGATTGATGCGGGCAAGGATACCGACGCTATTGGTAACCGCGTAAAGGTTAAGGTTGTCAAGAATAAGGTTGCGCCGCCGTTCAGGAAGGTTGAACTTGAGATTTTGTTCGGTAAAGGTGTTTCCGCTGTCGGAAGTCTTTTGGACGCGGCGGTCAAGCACGGGATTATCGATAAAAAGGGCGCGTGGTATTCCTGCGGTGAGGAAAAGATTGGGCAAGGGCGGGAAAGTGCGCGGGATTACCTTGCACAAAACGCCGCGTTTGCCGCGGATGTTGAGGTCAAACTGCGGAAGATTATGTTTCCCGGTAAGGTTTTCCCGCCGTCTGGCGCAACAGCGGCGGCTGCAACGGCGCAAAGTGCAACGCCCGCTTCCGGGGCTGCTCCTGCTGGTGGTGGAGTTGGTGCTTCGGCTGGTGCTGCCGCTGGAATGGCGGCAAAAGCCGCCGCTTCCGACACGGTGCGCCGTGCGCCTCCGCCGAAGAGCCCTCTCCCCAACGAACAGTCGGTAGGTCTTAGTTTAAGTAACGGCGGCTCGGACGGCGATGAATACCCTGTCGGCGGCGAGGATGACGACGGCCTTTTCTGATGCTGGCAGTTTTGGGGCTTGGCTCGAATGTCGGCGACAGCTGCCGCACCGTGCTTGACGCGGTAACGGCGCTGGAGCAGGTGCTTGACGGGCTGCGCCGCGCGTCCCTGTACGAAACTGAGCCGATGTATGTTGCGGATCAGGGCAAGTTTATCAACACTGCCGTTTCAGGCTTGTACGCGGGCACGGCGGAAGAGTTGCTCGCCCGCGTGAACCGAATTGAGGCGGAGTTTGGCAGGGATCGTGGTAAAGAACAGCGCTGGGGAGAGCGGACATTGGACATCGATATACTGCTTTTCGGCGAGCGGCGGATTGTTCGCCCCGCCTCAAAAAACCAGCCGTATCTGGAAATTCCCCACCCGCGCCTGAAAGAGCGGCGCTTTGCCCTTCAGCCGCTGCTGGAACT
>WQZT01000104.1 GCA_009780595.1 Treponema sp.
CGCGCGCGGAGCATGGTCTTTACTACAAGGAAGCAGTTGGCTGGAATGCCTTGAGCAAAGGCGGGTATACGACGCATCCGTCAGATCCGCGCAGCAAGGCGTGGCCGCCAAACCCTGAAAAAAGTTACCATCCACGCGGCCCTGTCGGGCTTTCGGGAAACGAAAATTACGGTCTGTTTTCTGCTGTGTATTATGGGGATAAAGATGTTCTCCTGAACAATCCGGAACTGCTGACGGATGACGCAGCGCTGGCGTTTGCTTCGGCGATTTGGTTTTGGATGATGCCGCAACTTCCAGTGCCGTCAAGCCGTACTGTATTGCCCGACAGCTGGGATATTGCTCGCCACCCGGCACCGCCGCCTCCGCCGTTTACGCCTGGTGAGCCGAAGGGCATTTGGGTTGGTGCTGACTGGGAGCCAGGTTTTGGCGCTTCAACCATGGTGTTCACGCGCGGAGTTGAAGAAGACCTTGACGAAAGTGATTTTCGTATGGAAACAAGAATAAAAATGTACGAAAAAGTGTTACGGCTTCTCAATGGCAACACCTTCAATGGTGAAAAAGTAACAACGAAAGGAATGAAGGCGATTGACGTGCAACGCCTTCCCTTTGGCTCGCCCGACCCCGCTCAATAAGCCGAAGCCCCGCCGCCGCGCAGCCAGTCTGAGCGACAAGCCCCGAAACATCCCCTCGCATAGATGATAAATCTAAATATCCCACGGAAATTAATTTTCAAAAACAGCGTAGGGGAGGCGCTGACGGTCGTGATACTCGGTTCTCTGTGCGGCTTGCGGAATGTCAGCCAAATCAATCAGTGGTCGGAAGACCAGCGTGTCATGGATTTCCTGCTCAAACTCATAGAGCCTTCCTCAATGAACCAGTGGCGCGGCTACCGCCTGATGGCAATAGACGGCCCGTCAGTGCGCTTGCCATCCGATGACGCGTTGTGTTGAGAAGTTTTTGGGCTGGCAGGGATGTTTCATCACAACCATAAGTCAATTTGCTGAAAAACGGGCATTGGGGAGCATTTTCGCTTAACTTGTTAACAGTGGGGCGTTCCCCCCACATTAACTACGGCACTAAGTGTGGTTAAAAATTATCCGATAATGAAAGTAATGCTAGCAAAATTCAAGCCGCTTTTCTTGGTAGTGATGATTGTCCTCGCCCTTGCACCCTGCGCTCAGGCGCAAGAGGAAGTTGCCGGGGGCGCTGATGCCGCGGAGTACCAGCCTGTTCCCCGTCAGTTCCGCACGCTTGCGCTGGGAATGCCGCTTGATGAACTGAGGAGCGTTCTCACGCAGGACAGGCTGTTCGCGTTTCGCGGCGAGCGCGATGTTTCCTTCCTGCCTGTGCGTCAGGAAACGCTTGTTGAAACTGCCGGGAATTCTTTCATCAGGCGGGCGCATTTTCAGCTTACCGAGGGTGAAGTTTTCATTATGTCGTTTACCCTCGACACCCGGCGCGTTGATCACTATTCGGTGTTTATGACCTTTGTCAACAGATACGGGCAGCCGGTTACGCTGAACCCCGCCGAGGCGGTTTGGGAGGATGATTCCACCCGCGTGTCTATCGAGCGGCCGTTGACGGTTAAGTATATCGACTTGGCGGTTTTCAGGCGCTTGCAGGAAGAATCGCAAACGTTGAAAGCTGGGGAAACGTTGCTGCAGGAGAGATTTCTTAATGAGTTTTAGACCTTTTGTAATTGCCAGCATCTTCGCCGTTTTCTTGGCGTGTGCCGCGCAGTCTGCCGAGCGCTTTGAACGCCGCGAACTTACCATCGAAAGCACGGGCGCAGACGGCGCGGTGAGCATTTCGGCGGAACTTGCCGTTACTCACGAGCAACGCCAGCAGGGGCTGATGAACCGCACGGAGTTGCCTGACGGCGAAGGAATGTTGTTTATTTTTGAGCGCGATCAAATTCTTTCGTTCTGGATGAAAGATACCCTCATCCCGCTTTCAATAGCCTTCATCGCATCTGACGGCAGAATTGTCGAGATTTTTGACATGGAGCCGCTGAATCTGAATGCAATCCGCTCAAGCCGTTCCGTGCGGTATGCGCTGGAAGTGCCGCAAAACTGGTTTCAGCGGGCGGGAGTTGCGCCGGGCGACAGACTGATCCTCGGCGATTTCAACTCCCGCTCCCGCTAGAGCGCTCGAACGCTAAAACCCCGCGATAACGTTCCCGTCAAGCCGCCTGAGTATCTGGCACGCCAGTTCAACGCAGTGCGCGAAATCCGAATACGCCGCCATGCCGTAGTGGGTGTGGACATAGCGAACGGGCGCGGCGATAACGATGGTCGGAACACCTTTACCGGAAAGGTGGATAGCGCCTGAGTTCGTACTGCCGCTGCTTCGCACCGATTCCTGAACGGGGATGTTTTTTTCTCTGGCAACGTCAAGCGCGAAACTCTGGAAACGCGGGCTGGTGATCATCCCGGTGTCAAAGTGCCGCAGTGTCGGACCTTTCCGCAGCGCCGCCTGCACCGCGTATGCCTCCACCGCCGTATCATCCGCCGGAGCGCCTTCAAAAACAATGGCGACATCGGGCTGCACCGTTCGGGCGGTAACTGTTGCGCCCCGCCGCCCAACTTCCTCCTGCGCGGCGAAGGCGGCGGTTACGTTTACCCCCAGCGGTGCGCCGTCAAGCGCGGAAAGCGCCGCAACAACGGCGGCACAGCCCAAACGGTTGTCAAGCGCCTTCCCAATCATTATACCGCGATCCCCGTCATCAAGGCACTCAAACGACACATCAGGTACAACCGGCGCACCGACGGAAATGTGAAAATCCTCGCGGACTTCAGCATCGCTCGATGCCCCAAGGTCAATCACCATGTCGGCGATTTCAGGCGGCTGCTTTCTCTCCGCCTCCGACATAAAGTGCGGCGGTTTCGTGGCAATGATGCCGGGCAGCCACGCGCCACGGTTGTTACGCACCAGAACGCGGTGGGCGCTCACAGCAGACGCAACCCAGCCGCCCAGCGGGATAAACGTCAGCATCCCGTTGGGGCGTATCGCCTTGACCATAAAACCAATTTCATCGCTGTGCGCGTCAAGCATTACCATTGGGCTTCCATCCTGCGAACCAGCGCGGCGCAGGTACAGATTTCGCAGCGAGTCCTCGCTCCACTGCCCAAGCCCTGCCCCGTAACGGCGAATCACAGCGAGAACCTCATCCTCGAAACCGGAAACACCCGGCGCATTGGAAATATCCCGTATCAATTCAAGAGTTTTGTTTTTCTCCATAATATGCCAATACTCCTAGCCTATAATCCTAATGTGCAACGTCTGGCATTGTCTATCGCTTATTTATACGATACCACACCCGAAGTTTTTGCCCCCCCACTTCGCCTGGAGTTTTGCTACGCAAAACTCCCTAGTGAATTAGCCAGCGGCTAATTCGCCTAATATTTTTCGGTAACTTGCACTTTGCTAATATTGCCCGATGATTTGACAGAGCGGGCGAGCGAGGCAATGTCGGTCGTGTCGAGAATCCTCACCAAAAGCCGCAACTTCGTTCCCTTGTCCTTTGAGCCGTGATTTACGTCAATCGACTGAATCTGAATCCCCGCGCTTTTAACAATCTCCAGCGCATCCCGCGTGCTGGTGCTATTGTCTTTGTAGGTGATTTCCAGCAGCTTGAACTGCCCCGACGGGAAAACCTTTTTTTCGATGATATGCAGGAGCATCAGCGTAATCATCCCGAGCGCGATTGCGACAGCAGCGACAAGAAACATTCCACCGCCAATGAGAAGCCCGACAGCCGCGACAAACCAGATTGAGGCGGCAGTCGTAAGCCCGCGAACATTGTTCCCCAGCCGAATAATCGCCCCCGCGCCCAGAAAGCCGATGCCGGAAACAACCTGCGCGGCGATACGCCCCGGATCGCCTTGACCGCTCGGGCTTAAATGCTGGGGCAGATATATTGAAAGAAGCATGAGCATTGTTGATCCAGTGGCAATGAGGATGTGCGTTCTCAGACCCGCAACCTGGCGGCGGCTGGAGCGCTCAAAACCGATTATCGCGCCCGCAACAAAGCCCAGGCAGAGGCGGAGAATCATGTCAAATTCGGTCAATGGTGTATACATAGTTACTATTAATGATAAGCGTAAACGGGAAAAAGCGCTACTGAGTTTTTACAAGTTGCTGCTTTCGTACAATCCCGCGCCCTTTGCGGTAAAAATTAACCACAGAGTTCACGGAGTTTCACAGAAAGTTTTCCCGAGAATCTTACAACGTCTCTAGCGCGGCTTTTACAAGCTGGTATGTCCGCAGTGCTGAAGAAACACTCACGTTTTCCCGTATCGAGTGTGCGCCATGAATGTCGCACCCAACCGAAATGATGTCAAGTGCGGGGAGTTTTTTTGCGAAATAGGCACATTCCAGCCCGGCGTGAACGGACTCGACGTTTGGCTCTTTGTTGTATTGCTGGCGGTATACGTTAACAAAATGGTCGCGGATGCGCGAGGTGCTTTTGTGTTCCCATGCCGGATAATCGTTGCTCGCGGTGAACCGGCATCCGGTCATTCGGGCAAGCGCGGTAAACTGCGCGACAATCTGCTCCTTGCAACTGTCAATGTTGCTCCGCGCCATTCCCGCCGTGATGATTTTGTCACCTTCAACTTTCAGCACGCCCAAGTTTGACGATGCAACGGCGGTGTTGTTTTTCAGGTTGCGCTTCAAAAGCCCGTTGGGAAGGAGCAATATCAAATTCAGCAGTTTGCCAAGCGCGCCGCCGTCAATGTGCGTTGCAAACACTTCGCTGTGTTCCGCGCACTCAACGGTGATTGATTTTTCGGTTTCCTCGTACTCGCCGCGCACCTCGGCGCACACGGCATCGGCGATTTGGCACACCATGGCAACTTCGTCCGGCTGAACGGCAATTACGGCGCTCGCCAGTGACGGAATGCTGTTCTCCTTGCCACCGCCTGAAATATCCAGCAGCTTGAACCACACGTGGCGAAGAATGCGCCGCAAAACCCGCGTCAACACAAGTATGGCGTTGGCATTTTCGCGGTCAATCATCAATCCCGAATGCCCGCCGTTCAAGCCTTTCACGGTAACGGCAAGCTGTGTCAGGCTACCGCCCGTGCCATCACTCGCGCCGCCATACTCTTTGCGCTCCACGTCAATCTCAAATGCACAGCGAACGCCGCCCGCGCACGATGACAGGAAAATACCCTCATCCTCGGCATCGAGATTGATGAGCGCGGGGACATCCTTGTAGTCGTCAAGCTCAAAGTTCTTCACGCCACCCATGCCGCGTTCCTCATCAGCGGTAAACAGCGCGACAATGCGCGGGTTGTCGAAGTTTTCCTCCAGTGCCGCCAGCATCATCGCCACGCCAATTCCGTTGTCCGCGCCAAGCGTTGTGTCCTTCGCCTTCAGCAAATCGCCATCACGAATGACGGTGATTGGGTCTTTCGCAAAATCGTGGGTGCTGCCAGCCGCCTTCTCGCACACTATATCGGTATGCGCCTGCAAAAAAACTCCGGCAGAATTTTTCTTTTTTTCCGAGGCTGGTCTCTCGATTATCACATTGAGAAAATCATCGCGCGTGCAGGAAAGCCCGCGCTGTTTGGCAAAATCCGCAAGGTAATCGCACATCGCCTTTTCACTACCCGACACGCGGGGAATTGCGGCGATTTGCTTAAATATGTCTATCACTCTTTCTTCCATAAATACGTACTCCTTGATATTTCCTTTTGCAAAGCGTACATAACAAAAAGCCTGAATGTCAATCTATTGCTATCCATAAAATCGTATAGAAAAACTGTATAGATATTTCTCAAAAAATCCCCTACAATGAATTACACTATGCGTCAATTTGAAGTAGTATCGCCGTTTAAGCCTGCCGGAGATCAGGGGCAAGCAATCGCGTCGTTGGCGAGCGGCATTAAGGCGGATAACCAGTTTCAGGTTCTTCAGGGAGTTACCGGCTCCGGCAAAACGTTTACGATGGCGAAAATTATTGAGGC
>WQZT01000105.1 GCA_009780595.1 Treponema sp.
GAAGGTCGCACGATGTTTCGCTCCACGAAGGGCGCCCGCCAACCACCGCGATGTAGCGTTTTTCGATCTGCCGCTTTTCAAACGCGGTAGACAGCGCCTTGTGCGCTTGCGCGTTTTTGGCAAAAATGACAAGCCCGGAGGTGTCGCGGTCGATGCGGTGAACGGTGTACAGTTTTCCGACCTTCAGCGCCGCCTCCGCCAGCTTGTCCAGCCGCTGGAGCGACATATCCCAGCGATCCGGGCATACGGAGATGCCGGAGCTTTTGTTGAGCGCCGCGATGCTCCCGTTTTCCCAGACGACAGAAAACAGCGGCCGCTTTTTGTAAGGCACACAGTCTCTCTCGGCGCTATTTGTTTCCATATATACCCCTATCCCCCTTCCTAATTTTAGAAATATATCATAGTATGTATAGTCAATATTTTCTATAACCTAAACAGATTGGGTTATCAGTTTGGGTTATAATCTGAAGGGAAAGGGGACGCTATGGCGCACTGTATCACACCGGAAGCGGAAGCGATTTTGGACAAGGAATTTCCGGTTCTCGATAAGGGCTTTATCCGCCTTGTGGATTATATGGGCGGGGATGAGCGGGTGGTTCAGTCCGCCAGAGTTTCGTACGGGGCGGGAACGAAGAGCTACCGCGAGGATGCGGCGCTCATCGATTATCTCCTGCGGAACGCGCACACCAGCCCCTTCGAGCAAGTGGTGCTGACCTTCCACGTCAAGCTCCCGCTCTTCGTCGCCCGCCAGTGGCTGAGGCATCGCACGGCGCGGGTCAACGAGATGTCCGGGCGCTACTCCGTAATGAACGACGATTTTTACCTGCCGGAACTTGGCGAGTTGGCGTTGCAAAGCACGGACAACAAGCAGGCGCGTTCCACCGAACGGCTTGCGCCGGACACCGCCGAAAAAGCCCGCGCCGCGCTCGATGCAGGGCAGAAAGCCGCCTACACATCGTACAAATCGCTGGTAGACGAGGGATTGGCACGGGAGCTGGCGCGGATTAACCTGCCGCTTTCGCTGTACACCGAGTTATACTGGCAGATTGATTTGCACAATCTCTTCCATTTTATGCAACTGCGCCTACACGCGCACGCCCAGAAGGAAATCCGCCTGTACGCGCAAGTCTTGCTGGAAATTGCCGAAAAAGTCGCCCCGCGCTGCTGCGAATCGTTCCAGCGGCACATTCTCGGCGGCGAACGTTTTTCCGGCGAGGAGCTCGCGGAGCTGCGGCGGCGTCTCGGCACGGCGGCTGAAGGTGCGGCGCTTGCGGGGAAGGCGCTGGAGCGTTTCGAGGAAAAGCTGAAGGGTGCGGCGGAATAAGAATAAGGTATATTGCTTCTGATAAGAGGATTGAAAATGAAGAAGTATCTATTTTTTATACTTGCAATTTTTATCTGCACAGGACTTTTTGCCCAGCGGCAACCGACAGTGGCAGTTGCACCGTTTGAGGTAATTTCTGGAATTGGAGCGAATGAGGCAAACGGGATATTGCGGGTTTTCAACATAATGCTTGCCAATTCGAGGGCGCTATCTCTGGTTGATCGCAACGTCGTGGAAAATGTTTTCCGCGAGTATCGGTGGCAGACTGACGATTGGTCTGACCCGAATAAGACAGCGGAATTGGGCAAGGCGCTAAACGCCGACTGGATTGTACTCGGGCAAATTGAAAGGTCTAGTTCCAACACGCTGATAACGGTTTCGTTTTACAACGTCCAAACCTTCAAACTCATGGTCGGTACGTATGTACAATATCCAAATAATGCCTATCCATTTGACCACATCGAGCCGCTGATGAACAAGCTGGTGGAAACAATATCTGCAAACCCAATCGATCCATCCCCCCGCCCAACCAAAGCTAACAGAACCTACAAAATCGGGGATACGGGTCCCGCCGACGGAATTGTGTTTTATGACAAGGGAACTTTCTCAGACGGCTGGCAGTATTTGGAAGCCGCTCCAGCCAGCACAGAATTTAAGGCGGAATGGGGAGCGCATCTGCAGAATGTTTCCGGCACGGATACGGCTGTTGGAAGTGGTAAGCAGAACACTCAGTTGATTGTGGCATATCTCAATAACAGGGGCGAAAACAATCGTGCTGCCCAGATATGTACAGCGATGAACATTAACGGGTTCACAGATTGGTTTCTTCCCAGCAAGGATGAGCTAGACTTGATGTATGTCAATTTAGAGAAAAATAGTCTTGGCAGTTTTGAACTTACTTGGTACTGGTCTTCGTCGCATGCCAATACTTACACCACGTGGTATCAGAGGTTCAGTGATGGCTACCAAGGCTACTACAGCAAGATTAATACTTATTCAGTCAGGGCGGTGCGAGCTTTTTAACACTTCAGGCTAATCCTCCTCCTGCGGATTAAACTAAAATTCCACGGCGGAAAGACAGCGCGGGAACAGCCCTGGAGTTTTGCTCCGCAAAACTCCCCAGCTAATCCGCGCAGCGGATTAGCCCTCGACCTTAAACCGTGAAACTTCCTCCAGCAAAATCTGAATACTCTCGCGGTTTTTCACGCTGAGTTCGTTAACGCGGTTTACCGCAATGTTAATCTGATCCGAACCGGCAGCCATCTCGTTCATTCCCCCGGCAATTTCTTGTGTTACGTCTTCGAGTTTCTTGCTTTCGGCGATAACTTCCTTGCTGCCGATCTGCATCTGCTGCGAGCCGTCTTTCACCTGGTCGGTAATGTTGCTGACCTGCCCAATCGCTTGCAGAACCTGCTTGCTTCCCTGCGCCTGTTCCTCCATCGCTTTGAGAATATTGTCCTCCTGCTGGGCAACAAGTTTTATTCCACCTTCGATAGCCTGAAACTTATCCAGAACGTTGTCGGTCGACTTCATAATCGTGTCGATAGAGCTTTTGATTTTTTTCAAAACGTCGCTGATCGTCTTTGACTGCTCGCTGGAAGATTCCGCGAGTTTGCGAATCTCATCCGCGACAACCGCAAAGCCGCGCCCGGATTCCCCCGCGTGCGCCGCCTCGATGGCAGCGTTCATCGAAAGCAGGTTCGTCTGGCTGGCAATGTTTTCCATCACCGCGTTGATCTCCAGCAGCGACTCGGATTCACGGGCAATTCCCTGAATGTCAGCAGCCACCTCGTTAAGCCCCGAGCGCCCAACTTCCGAAGCATCGTCTAAGTCCTTCACGTTCAGTGCGTTCTTTGAAAGCGTCGTGGTAACTGACTGAATATTCGCGATCATCTCCTCGATGGCAGCAGACGATTCCGACACAGCCGCCGACTGTTTCTCAACGTGCCCGTTGAGCTTGCTAATATTCACCGTAACCTGTTCCATTGTCGCGTTAGTCTCGCTGACACTTGCGCTCTGGTTTATCACGCGGCTTTTAATATTCAGCGTATTCGACGCAATCTCATTTGTCGCGGCGGCAGTTTCCGTCATATTACTGGCAAGTTCGTTTCCAATTTCCGACAGCGATAAAGCTTGCGAGCGAATACTAATCACCATGCTTTTAATTCGCTCGATAGTCAAATTAAAATAATGCGCCATCTTGCCAATTTCATCCTCACTATGAATGACAAGCGTTTTTGTCAAATCGCCCTCGCCCTGAGAAATCTCCTTCAGCATGGTGACCGCTCTGGTAATCGGCTTGATCAGCATCATCCTGCAACTAAAGATAAGCAACGCAATTGCCACCACTAAAATAATAGCAGCAACAATCGTCGCCTCGCGTGTTTGCGTGTAAATGTCGGCGCTTATCAGATTGTAGATCGTTTCCATTTCAGTGCCGACAAACAGATAGCCAATTACGTCTCTGCTATTTTCCGCAAAAACCGGGCGGTAGTACGCGAAATGCTCAATGCCGCGAACGTATGTCCGCTCGCGAAAATCATCGCCGCGCAGGAGCGCCGGAAGCGCGAGGTTGCTCTGATCCATCACCGTTCCGGTTTCGCGCCCGCCAGCATCGTTCGTGAGCGTTGTGGCAACACGGCGGAAATTGTTGCCTTCGCGCACCCCAATCGAAGCTTGCGTATCGAGCGCGAACGACACCACATCAACGATAGACTCGTCCCCTTCGATTGAGACGCCGTTTTCACCGACCAGACGATTGCCGGATAAACGCAGCCGCCCGTAGTTGCTGGAAATCGTCGCCTGCAAGAATTCCATGTAACCAGTCAGCGCTTTTGATCCCATCGTCAGGGCAACGTTGACGCTGAGATTTCGCATGTCGTTTGTTCCCATAACCTGCGTTACCACAATGGTAAGAATCAGAATAATGGAAGATAGTCCTGCTATTTTTATTTGCAAGCTGGCTTTCCGAAGTAGTGTTTTCATTCAGCAGTCCTCTTTCTCTTTTGAAATAAAAAATAAAATCTCTCTTAAATATAAGTATATGCAAAATAAAAAAGTTGGCAAATTTTAAGAAGGTAACTATCGAAGAATTATAGAAGAATTATCGGAGGAAAAAATACCCCGCCGAAACCTGTCCGCAGAGCGGGGAAAGTTCAGGCGGGGCGTATTCAAACAAACGCGCTCTTGTGTGTTTGCGTTAGCGGGCTTTCGCAATGGCAGCATTGCCGGCTGAGATAAACGCGGCGAAAGCTTCCTCGATGAAAAGCGGCTGTACATCTGCGGCGGCGGCATTGCGGGCAGCGTCAAAGGCGGGCTTCAGCGCGTTCACGTCAAACGAGCCGCTGCGCACAACCATCGGCATTGCCGTAACGGCAAAGAAATCGCCCAGCGGGGTTCTGGCTGGCCGGATTGCGTGCGTGGCGTAGCCGTCGAGGATTTTCCCGTTTTTGTCAACGCAGAGAAAAACGCTCACGTAGCGCCCGTTCCCTTCAACCGAAGCTTGTTCGGCAGATGCCGAAAACACCTGCGGCCACTGTACGCTGGCTCCGAGCGCATTCCGCGCGGCAATCTGTCCGGCGGCGGCAAGCCCCCACTTCGATCCAGTTGCGCCTGAAACGCCGTCAACGATAAATTGGGTAAAGTTCTGATGTTCCGGCACGCTTGACTTGAACAAGGTCTCGTGACGGTCAATGCGGGTGTCCGCTGTGTACGTATAATCCACTTCCGCGATCACGCCCTCTTCGACACGAAGCCGCACGGTAACATCGCCAATCTGCCCGCGGGCAGTGCCCTCGTACCATCCCGGCGTTTGCGAGCGAGCGCCCTGCGACTGACATCCAGCCATTGCTATTGACAAAATAACTGCGGCTAACACAGCCGCCAAACCGACAACAAATCTTCTTTTCATTAAAATAGCCTCCTAAAATACTAAGATATATTGAGCGTATCACCCTTTTGTTTTATCTGTCAATATGGATAAAAAAAGGCAATTCATCAGGTGAGGGGGCGTCTGTCCTTTCTAATTCCCCCATTGTAAAACTTCGCTGTGCGTTGTATGATCAGCCATTATGAATAATCCCGTTGCTTCGTATTTGGCCGCTCACAGCGGCGATGTTGACACAGGTTTTTTGGCATATCTTTGTAATTTGACGGAAACCGCCCGCGTTGCGCCGGATGTGGTTGCAAGTATTATTGCAGAACTGGAGAGCCAGCGTAGCCGCCTGAAGTTGATTGCGAGCGAAAATTATTGCTCGTTTGCAGTGCAGTTGGCGATGGGCAACTTGCTGACTGATAAGTACGCTGAGGGTGTGCCATACCATCGTTTTTACGCGGGTACGGAAAACGTTGACGCGGTGGAGGCGCTGGCGGCGGCGGCGGCGTGCAAGCTTTTCGGCGCGGAGTACGCTAACGTTCAGCCGCACAGCGGCGCGGATGCCAACCTGATGGCGTTTTGGGCGATTTTGAACACGCGGGTGGAAACTCCGCTGCTGGCTCGGTTTGGGCAGACTAATCTTTACAATTTAACGGATCCGCAGTGGCGCGAGCTGAAGGCGGCGCTTGGTAATCAGCGGCTTTTGGCGCTTGATTATTATTCGGGCGGGC
>WQZT01000106.1 GCA_009780595.1 Treponema sp.
AGCCACATCGACACGGCGGCAACCACCATCACATACCGCGCATCGCCCGCCGCGCGCAGAGCGTTGGGCAGGACAAAGCTGAACGACCAACCGATAATCATCGTTACCGAATGAACTCGCAAAAAAAGATTCGCTGACGTTTGCGAGGTTTCGCTTAAATTAAAAAAACCTGTCAGGAAATTAGTAAGCAAGAGCGTCGTGCCGCTGATAATAAAAACAACGAGCCAGGCAATTCTCATTATTTTTACCGTGTCTGATTTTGCGGCGGCAATATCTCCCGCGCCGATATTCTGCCCCACAACAGTAAGCAACGCAAACCCAAAAGCGTTTCCCGCCATAAACGAAACGGAGCTAATCATACTCGCTATAGCGTTGGCGGCGATCATTCCGAAGTAGGGAAATATGCGCTGGGTAAGCAATCTTCCAACCATAAACATCGAATGCTCAAGCCCTGTGGGAACACCGATGTTCAGGATTTGCCGCAGTACCGAAGGAACGAGTTTTATTTTCAGGGTGCCGGAAAGTGAAACCGGATAACGTGAACTTGATAGCAGGATTGTAACGATTGCTGCCGCCGATACAGTCCGGCTTACAAGCGAGGACAACGCAACTCCTGTAACGCCCATAGTAAAGACGTGCATAAACAAGAGATTTAATGCAACGTGCAGAACGTTCATTAGAAAAGAAACACGCATCGGGATTTGACTGTTTCCCATCGAACGGAACAGCGCGGCGAATACGCTGTACAACGCCAGCACGGGATACGAAAGAGCCGAGAAAAAAAAGAACGTCATCGCGGCGGACATTACGTCGCTTTCAAGGTTGCCGTAAATCGTGCGGATCACCGGCTCGCGAAAAAGCAGCGCAATAGCGGCGATGGCGGCAGAATCAATCACAACGATGTAGATCAACTGTTTTGCGGCAAGACTTGCGTTGTCGTATTTTCCTCTGCCGATGTATTGGCTGACAACAACCGCCCCGCCAGTGGAAAGCGCGGCAAACGCGATGATAAAAAGATTGTTGATGTTGTCGATTATATTCACGCCGGATATGGCAAATTCCCCGATGGGGCTGACCATCATAGTTGCAACAAGCCCCATCAGCATCACCAGAAATTGCTCGATTACCAGCGGCCAGATGAGGTTAAATAGCGCACGGTTACTCCAACGCTGCTTCATGGTACATTCTTCGCTACAGTCTGGTTAATTTTTTTAATTCGTCGAATTTCTTGTGCGCCACGCCATTCATATAATTGCTCCTTGTTAGTTTGATTACAGTTATAAATTGAAGCTATACAATCGAGGATACATTTACAAATAATATCTTAGAAAATCCTTCGGTGCAAGTGATACAAGCAAATAAAAAACCCCGCCCTTCACAGAGCGGGGTTGCCGATTCTCGGCGAGCGGTTTACACCGCTAGCTGTTCATTTATCTTGTACCACTTTTGTTAGGCAACGTATGTCCGCCTATGGCCATCTCAGTGAAGTTACTAAACGGTATAGGAGTGTTGGTTGCTTTAAGCGCTTGGCTGTCCAACCAGTAATAATGCGTAAGTGGACTACTATTGCCACCGTAGTTAAAAAATGACAGAGAAAGATCGTAAGTACCTGCGGGAGCTTCGTAGAAACGGAGAACAGCTTGATTGTTTCTTATTTCTACACTAGCATAATCTTCAGGGACGCCCTGACCCCCTGTGGTAATTAGGTTCATCGACATCCCTTTGCCGTTATGACTATTAAGTCCTGTAATGGTTAAGGTTATTGTTGGAACTTCTAAAGGAATGCTAGACAATGCTAGCGTATGGTTTTTAGTAAGAGTGATTCCAGCTGCAGCATGCTTATCTCCCGTCTCAACCTCTAGTCTAATACTGTACTCCCCCGGGGCAGCGTGGTAGAATGAGAAAACTGCTTGACCACTTACTACTTGTCCGCCAGATTCGTCTACACCCATTCCTGACCGTAGTAATCCTATCCGCACAAGTTCACCGTTATAAGCACTCATCCCAGAAACCGTTAACTTTATGGATGGTTCTCTATCTTTGAACTGATTAAACTGTATCGGGTTAGTTGCACCGACATTCATTCCCTCTAAAATATACTGCTCTCCACTACGAAACATTAGTACAACATCGCACCTTCCTGTTGGTGTACCACTTATGGAAAATACTGCGGAATTGCCTGTTATATCAACATCATCCCAGCCAATCTCCCTTTTAGTAGTAGGATTCAACAAAGACAATCCCCCTTCGCCGCCTTTAAACTTGTCTGGTATTCCCGTAACGGTTATTTGTATGGACGGCATTGTTGTGAACGAGCCAAACACTATTGTGTTGTTTCCATCTGTTATCACTTGCGAAGGTATGTGGCGCACTTCACTATTGCCTCTGAAATACTTCAAGACAACGCGATATGTTCCGGATGTTTCAAATGCTTCTTCGTAATTAAACATGCTAGCGGTTACAGAATTAGGTGCTTTTTCTCCTACTGATCCTCTTCCCCTTGCTACCATATCATTCCCTTGCCACAGCTCTATTGTAATCCTTTCAGCATCTCCAGGCACATCATTAATAGTTAGCGTTATGGGTTGAGGCGGTTGAGCCACAGTAATAGTTGAGTCACCATATACCGCAGAAAAGTCTTTCGCCGTTGCCCTGATAACAATTGTATCACCCGGGTCTGCATCCATGTCTACAGTAAGCACTCCGGTGGTCGGGTCGATAGTACCTTTACCAGAAACTTTGCTCCATACAACCTCCTTCGGTGCAAACTCAGGACCAACCGCAGCGGTGAATGTAAACTTTCCCCCAGCCGCTATTTCTTTATTTTGCGGGCTTACAATAACAGTTGCCGGATTCACCGCAGCAGCGACTGTAATTTCTATATCGTCGAATACTGTCGGGTAATCTTTCGCCGTTGCCCTAACTTTTATTACTGTCCCCTCCGTTGCATTCGCCACAAGTAACCCGCCGATACAAGTAATATCGTGTGGTTGTGCAGGACTGATAATGCTCCATGTAAGTGCTTTCGGAGCGCCTTCCGGTTCCACTTTTGCAGAGAGCTGTATATCACCTCCCTTTGGAAGCCCCGTCAGTGGCAGATTAGCAGGCTGGTCGATCTTAACTCCGGTCGGCTCTTTCGCCAGATTTAGAGGACTGGCGTCGCCTTCGCACGCGGCAAAACCGAGCATCACGGCAAGTGCAGTAATTACCGCAAACTTCAAGCTTGCAGTGCCGAGTTTTACTTTCGTAAAACTTTTTAAGATTGGGACTGTGTTTTTCATAGAAAACACTCCTTTTGTGATCCCGCCTTTTTCTGCAAGTACGGGCAATCACAGATGGGTTAATAACCCAAGATTACCCGCCCGCAAGGGCAGGGATACAAAAAAGCGCGGCGCAAAACCAAGGTTCCCAGAGCAGAAAGCTCACAGCTTGGCTTGAATCGTGCCTGCGTACCCACAAAAAGAGAGAAAATTGGAAAAAAATGAAAATTTATGCTAAAAAGTGCTATGCAACGAAGGTCGTAAGTGTTACAATATGTGCGGTGCGGTGCGGTGCGGTGCGGTGCGCCGTGGCGCCCACTATGATCTGACGGTAACTTTTGAACATTTTTGTAGTGTACCTAATAAAAAAAAGTATGTCAAGCAATATTTGCAACATTTTGTTACTAAAAATATAAGCCTCACTATGACAAGCATCATAATAATCAAGCAGATTGTACCTTAGCGCCATATATACAGCATGAAAACTATACTATCGAAGGGAATTGCCCCGCTTGCCGTTGCGGCATTGCTCGCGCTGCTGGCGAGTTGCGAACACGCCGCCGCCCGTGTGAGTTATCAGCCGGTTTTGCCGGAATTGCCCGAACACTGGCGCGGGATTCTCGGCGAGCCGCACTGGCGGCTTCAGTGGATAGGTTCAGGCGGTGTGTGGCACCAGCGGGAAACTGCCCCCGGCAGCGCCCTGCCTGAGATTGCGCTTATGGCGGAGTGGGCAACGCCTGTGCTGGCGTGGCCTTTCTGGCCGGAGCGGGGGATTCCGCCGGGAATGATGCGCCCCAGCGGGGCATTGTTTCCCTGGGACGTGCGCGGCGGGGATTTGCACATTAGCTGGGAAGGCGGCGTTCCGGCGTTTTTCTGGAAGAGTTTTGCACAGGCGGAACGTTCCGCTCAACCTTCCACGGCGGCGGCAAAACGTCTCCCGTGGAACTTCGACTGGCCGCGCTTTCGGGAACTCCTTGCAAGTGAAAATATTCCCCGCGCCGTCCGCGACGATCCGTGGCTCGCCGATTGGGCGTTCATCGCTGCGCGGACGCTGCAATCCGGCTTTGACCGCCGCCGCATCACTTCGCGCACGTTCACCGAACTCGCCATTCCCGGTGCAGATGGCCGCTGGATTGGCAGTTCGCCTTTCGCCGCACCCATCGATGCCCAAACTGACGGAACACTCGTCATTGGCGTCAGCGCAACGGCTGACACGTGGATTTCTTCCAGCGGCGTTCTTGGCGCGTCAACTTCCGGCTGGGTTCAAGCGGCGACTAAAAAATAATCTTGCCGTTTTTAATTACCGAACGAACGAGGTTGCTGCCGTAGCGGTAAAAAATATAATCCAAATCGGGCGCATCCCAAATCACCGCGTCAGCCTGTTTGCCAACTTCGAGGCTGCCGATTTCTGCGCTTAAGTTTATAGCGGCAGCTCCGTTCAGCGTAACGGCGGTCAGCACTTCGGCGGGCGTTAGTTTGTATTTCAAGCACGCGAGGTACATCGGGAACTGTATGTTGAGATTGGGGCTTGAGCCGGGGTTAAAATCCGTGCAGACTGCCACCGCAACGCCAGTAGAAATCATCGCACGGGCGCGGGCGTAACTCTTATCAAGGCAAAACGAAGTCGCCGGAAGCAAACACGCAATCACGTTATGCTCCGCCATCGCGCGAATGCCCGCATCGCTCGCCTGAATCAGATGTTCGGCGGAGATGCAGTGCGCGGCGGCAGCCATTTCCGCGCCGCCAATCGGATCGATTTCGTCAACGTGGGCTTTCGGCACAAGCCCGTGTTCAAGCGCCTTGCCCAAAATGTAGCGGGATTCTTCCGGTGTAAAAACCGCGCTTTCGCAGAAAATGTCGCAGAATTGCGCCAAGCCCTCTGCCTGCACTGCGGGGATCATTTCGTCGCACACGAGGTTGATGTAGGCTTTGCGGTCACTTTTATATTCAGGCGGGATGGCGTGTGCGCCCAAGAACGTGGGAACAACCTGCACTGCGCTGTGCTGCGCCAACCTTCGCGCCGCGCGTAACTGCTTCAGTTCGCCTTCAACGCTCAGACCGTAGCCGCTCTTGCATTCGGCGGTTGTCGTCCCGTGTGCCAGCATTGCATCCAGCAGCAGCATTCCCTTTTCAAAAAGCTCATCTTCGCTTGCGGCTCTGGTTTGCCGCACGGTGTCTAAAATGCCGCCGCCGGATTTCAGAATGTCAAGGTACGATTCCCCCGCAAGCTTTCGCGCCATCTCTTTCTGCCGCCAACCGCCGAAAACCAGGTGCGTATGAGCGTCAACCAAGCCCGGCGTAACAAGCCGCCCGCCGCAATCAACAACGCGCTCCGCCTTCAGCTCCTTGCCAGCGGCGGAACCAACATACGCAATCCGACCAGCCTCAATCCCGATAGCGGCGTTTTCGATTAGTGTGATGTTCCCCTGCGCCGCGCCCTTTCGAGCACTATTTCCCGTTGGCGTTGCCAACAGCCCGATATTCTGTAACAACAATTCCATAGTTTATAGTATACCATGGTATAAAAATATCGGTATAATAATTTTTGCGGATTTATACGGTTTATTTTATACGGTTTATATGGAAGTTAGATTCAGGCAGGTTTTCCGGAAAGA
>WQZT01000107.1 GCA_009780595.1 Treponema sp.
CAGCCAAAACCCTTGCGGGCTTTTACCAAAGTTGTCGCGGTACGTTGCAATCGACACTTCAAACTGCGCCTGAATCGCTTCGGGGTAGGCAGTATAAAACGGCAGAAATGCGTGGGTTGCCGCCGTTCCCAAAAGTTCGAGGCGCCCCTTCTTCTGAAAATACTGAAAACCTTTCAGGATGTTTTTTTCGTACCGCTCGGTGAAAAGTACCCGCTTATCAACCACCCGGTCGTACAAAAGCTTTGCCAATGCGTACAACTCTTCATTGTCTGAATTCCGCTCCAACTCTTGCGCCCCGAATTCAATCTGCTTGTCAGTGTACTGAATATAACGCTCGATCAAAAAGTCGTCAGTGAGCATATTGCAAAGAGTTGGCGAAAGAGAAAGCGCCACCCGAAACGGAACGCGGTCGCGGTCAAGGCGCTCGAAAGTTTCAAGCAGCGGAATGTAGGTCTCCGAAATGCTCTCAAAGAACCACTGCTCCTGAGAGGCATACAGCGAATCGCCCTGGCGAAGAAACGGTACATGCGCGGCGAGCGCTACAGTAATAACGGGATTATTCATAATGAACCGGACTCCTTTTGCGGGGCACTCTTTCAGCTCTGCGGACAACGTGAAAGTCCTCGTAGCCGGACAGAAGAGCGATGGGGTTTTCCGCCGTAAATCTTCGGGCTTCAGATCCCGCCGGTACTTCGTGAATGAGCGGGAGGCTGAAGGGATTTGAAACAGCAAGAACCGTTTCGCCCTCTGTAGTACCAGCGCACAGTTCCACCTTGTACCGGAATTGCCGCTCATTTTCGGCGGTGGCTTTTTTCGATATGGGAGTCATCCCCAAGTAGCGCCCGGTATCATCCACCCCAACCGGAACAGTAAAAACGCCCTCTGCATTTGCACTGGTTGCACCATCCGGCAGCACTTTGAGGTAATAACTTTCAAAGCCGTCAGCGTTTTCCAACTGCTCTTTATCTTGACTTTTTATCTCCCAAAAAACAAACGCCCAGAAAGGGTCGCGAACAAATACTTCTATATATGTAATATTGTAGCGTTTCGGCAGCGGCACTGGTTCTATCTCGTGCTGCTGCGACGCGGCGGAGTCATTTTCCTCAGTTGTGGCAACATTGCTATCAGCGGTATTGTTGACGTTGGTGGTAGTATCCGCGTGTGCCGTATGTTCCACTGCAAGAGCGCCGGAATACGCAATCTCCAGCAATTCATTTATTATAAGAATTCTATCCAAATCTGGCGGTATGTCTATCCCCAGATTATCCGCTGCTTTTATGAGAGCGCTTGTCGTGAGGCTTTCGAGGTACGCCCTGTCTGGTGGCTGCTCCCCGACCAGAAGACGGGCGACGGTTTCTCCCTGTATTACTTCCATATACTAGAGTATTATGCGAAATGTGGGGTGATTGTCAACATGGGTGCGCTGAGCGTTGGGCAGTCATCGCAAGACGTTGTACTTTTCCAAATCTGTGTTATACTTATGTAATGAGCGATTGTGTTTTTTGTAAAATCATACAAGGGGAAATCCCAACAAACAAGGTGTACGAGGATGATGAGCTTCTGGCGTTTCACGATATGAACCCGCAAGCGCCGCTGCATGTGCTGGTAATTCCAAAAAAACATATCAGTAATATTATGGAAGCGGAGGCCTCAGATGCGGGGCTGTTGGGGCGGCTGCTTTTCAAGGCGCAGGAAATTGCCAAAGCTCAGGGCTGCGAAGAAAAAGGCGCGCGCTTTATCATCAACTGCAAATCAGACGGAGGGCAGACTGTCTACCACCTGCATTGCCATATTTTGGGCGGGCGGTTTATGACATGGCCGCCGGGTTGATGGCTACTTCGATAAAGTTTTGTTTAGTGCTATACTGCAATAATGCCAAGCAATAGTTATACTTTTTTTGAAAACGCGGTAGCTCTCTGCGCGGTCGGGGCAGAAAAGATTGTGTCCAACGAACTGCGAAAGCTGGGGCTTAAAATCATCGATAGCGGTTTTGGCCGTGTGCGCTTTCAGGCGGACATCACCGGTCTTTACCGCTCGCTTATGGCGCTGCGGGTTGCCGACAGAGTGCTGCTGGAAGCCGCGCTGTTTCCCGCCTACGATTTTGACGATCTGTTTGAAGGTGTCCGTCATCAGCCCTGGGAGGAATACATCCCCCCGAAAATGGGGCTGCGAGTGGCGAAGGTCAGAAGCAACCGCTCGGCGCTGAAGGCGGCGACGAGCATACAGGCGGTGGTTCACAAAGCGGCGGCGGAGCGGCTCTGCGTGAAGCGCGGAATGAGCCGCCTGCCCGATCACGGGGATGATGCAGAACTGCGCGTTTATATCGAAAAGGATCAGGTTTCCGTGCTGCTTGACCTTTCAGGCGATCCCCTCTTTAAGCGGGGATACCGGAGCTGGGGCGGAATAGCGCCGTTGCGCGAAACGACAGCCGCGGCGATAATCTTGAGTTCCGGCTGGCGGCGCAAGTTTCCGCTGTACGATCCGTTCTGCGGCTCCGGCACAATCGCTGTCGAGGCGGCGATGTACGCGTGGGATATGGCTCCGGGGCTGGGCAGGCATTTCGCGCTCGAGCAACTTCTTGTAGCGAACAAAGGCATCCAACGCGATGTGCGGGAAGAGCTTGTATCGAAGGTTGATTTTTCCCGCCACGTTCGCATTGCCGGAAGCGATGCAGACTCCCACTCGATTGCGGCGGCAAAGTCAAATATGCGCCACGCCATCGCGCTTTCATCGAGGCAAGAACGGGAAGGGGAGGCCGCCGCTGCCAAAGCTCCGCCGCCTGAAGTCGCTTTCAATATTCTGCCGATGTCGGCGGTAACAAACCCGTTTGCGGGAACTGCTGCGGCAGATGCGGAGACGATGGGCGCTGAGACAGGCTTTATCATCACCAACCCGCCGTACGGCAACCGGCTTGGCGACATCGAATCGTCGGAAAAAACGTACGCCGAAATGGGATGCCTTGCCGGAAGTTTCCCCGGCTGGAAACTCGCCGTCATTACCGATCACGCAGGGTTTGAATCGTTCTTCGGGAAAAAAGCGGACTCGTGCCGGGAAATCACTAACGGGGCAATCCGCTCCTATTTGTATCAATATGAAAAATTGTAACCATGGAAAAATATAAATCAATGCCGCAAGGAGGCGCTTATGTCCATCGTTGTAGAACATGATAAACGACGCTACGATATTTTGGAAAAAGCTCTGGATGTTTTTGTCGAAGAGGGCTTTGAGGATGTTACCTATCAAAAAATCGCCGACCGATGCGGCATTACGCGGACAACGCTTTATATTTATTTTAAAAATAAAAAGGATATTTTTAATTTCAGCATTAAGCAGTTTCTTTCGGTGCTGGAAGAAACCATTGCTAAAATACGAACTACCAGCGGGCTTTCCCACACTGAAAAACTTACGCAAGTTTTAACGGTGATTATCGAGCGCATCGAGGAAAACCGCCGCCTGCTTTCGGTGGTGCTGAATTACCTTTTTCAAATGGCGAAAGGCGATTACGATGCCGACGATCGCGTGCGCCGCCGGACAGTGCGGATGCGGCGCACGTTGGCGGCGATGTATCTGGAAGGAATGAGAGACGGCGAATTTACCTCGCGTCTGAAGTTAAAAGACGCGAACGAACTGCTGTACAGTTTTGTCGAGGCGGCAATTTTTCGCATGGTGGTGCTGCGCCGCAGTTCGGTGCAGGAATTAAAAGACGCCGTGAAGCTGGCGGTGCAGCGTTTCGCCGCGGAAAAACCGTAGCCGCAAAAACGGCGCTCTATTTGCACGTGTTGTGTGATCAATTGGCTGCAGTCAATTGATCATACAGACTTTTCCGCATCATGTTTTTCCAGCCTCCGGTCAAAGCAATTTTTATCAACAAGTCTTTGAACGGTCTGAAGCCACTATGTTCCAATGAAAGCTGCACCGAGTCATTGCTGGAACGTATTCTCCACGTTACAACGGTATTTAGGTTCAATCCTTCGTTGATACATCTGTACGACAAAAACGAATTGACTTCAAAATCAAGTATCGTATTTATAAACACGCCGTCCCAAAATACCGATGGCGTACTTTCAAATCTAAATTGCCTGCCTCTCTCCAAAAGAAAGTTTTTGCTGGGCAGACACCACGACGTTAAACGTTCATCGCTGGTTAAATAGCTCCATATTTTTTCTTTTGATACCGGATAGTTATGCAATAATTTTATACTTGCCATTGCCGCTCCTTTATCTTTGTTTTAAAATAAGCAAATGTATTCTCAACCTCAAACCATTATTCGCAAGCTGTGCCTAACAGTTTGCCGCCTCCGAAAGAAAAGCCTCCAGCGCTTCCTTTGCCGCAAAGCTCCCCTGAAAAAACGAAGGACTGCCGCCGCCTCGCCCGCCATTCGTTTCAAACGCTGGCTTAATACGGGGGCGAAGATCAAATCCCTTGACAGTGCAAAACACCGCAATTTTAAGTTCCCTCGCCGAAGCCAAGACAAACACCGCCCCCGTCTCTTTCCGGCTTTCCGCCTCTTTTTGGGCGATCTTGCCAATGCTCAGTATTTCGGCAATGCCCGCTTCGGCGTAACACTCGACAACAATTGGCGGGGTTGCGGCATCGCCGTTCGGCGTGGCTTTAGCGAGCAAAGCGGCCTTAGCAAGTAAAGCTAATGCTTTCTCACGGGCGGCAACTTCTTCCAGCGCTTTTAGCCGCCGTTCGCTCTGCGCGGCTTTTTCCAGAAACTCAACAACAGCTTTGCCGATTTCGCCCAGTGGCACGCTCAACGCGCGGGACGCAAGGGCGGTGTTCTGTCGCAGAAGGCGGCTGTCTGCAAGAACTCTGCGCCCGGCGATGAACGTAACCCGCGTCATTCCTTTATATTTTTCTGCGGATAGAATTCGCAACATACCAATCTCCGCCGTTGACGCGAAGTGCGTGCCGCAACAGGGGGAAAAATCAAGCCCCGCGATTTCTATCACGCGAATTATATCTTCACCGTGCGGCGGAAACTTCCGCAGGGGAAGCTCGGCTATATTTTCAGGCGGGCACAGGTGTGTAACAATGGGCAGGTTTTTCTCGATGGCATCGGCAACAGCGTTCTCCACATCCAGCAAAAGCGCCGCGCTCATTTCAGCGGCATCAATGTCGATGGTGCAGGTTTCTTCGCCCAAATGCATCGAAACGGTGTTGCTCCCCGTCATGTGAAAAATTGTGCCGGAAAGCAAGTGCTGGCCTGTGTGCTGCGCGGTAATATCCCTGCGGCGGCGGCTGTCCAAAACCAGTTCCGCCGCACCGGGCTTTAACGCAGCAATGCTGCCAGCATCATTCACAACGTGAAGAATCTCCCCGCCTTTTTCCTGCACATCCGCAAGGGCTACGCCGTTGACAGTTCCCCGATCGGCGGGCTGTCCACCTCCCTCCGGGTAGAAAATCGTCTTATCCAGTATAATGTGAGCCGTACCGTTTGCGGCAGCTCGAACCTCCAGTATCTGCGCGTAAAACGGCTCAGGGCAAGCGTAGTTATAGTAAAGCCGTTCGGTTTGTTTTGTTTGTTCGTTTTTCACGATTGCATTATACGCGAAAAAACAATTATAAAGTAGAGCATAGCTAATTCGCCGTTGGTGAATTAGCTATGCGACGGGGCGTTACGGGGCAGCGCCCCGTATGGGGGGTAGCGGAAAAGCCGTAGGCTTTGGAGCGAGGGGGGCGTGCCCCCCGCAATATCAAGATTGATTTCCGGGTATGCGCTGATTTAACGCCGCACCGCGTCCCACAGTTTTTCGTAACTGTCGATAACGCCATACTTTACATTGCTGCCGCTTATTGCCCGAAAATGCTCGCGCGCGAAGTTTTCTTTTGCCTTTTCGATGCCGCG
>WQZT01000108.1 GCA_009780595.1 Treponema sp.
AGCGATTTTAGTTGTTGAAACTGCCGAGTTAGTCCGCGCCGCGTAGTTGAAAAGGCGAGAGAAGTGTTCTATTATAATGCTATGCGAGCGGTTGACATAGTGGCAAAAAAGCGGGACGGCGGCGAGCTTTCCCGCGAAGAAATCGCCTTCCTTATTTCAGGGTACGTTGCGGGGGAAATTCCCGACTACCAGGTTTCTGCGTGGGCGATGGCGGTTTTTTTCCGAGGGATGACGGCGGGGGAAACTGCAGCTCTTACTCAGGCGATGCTCCAATCGGGGAAAACTATCGCCCTTTCGGATATTCCCGGCCCGTTTGTTGACAAACACTCAACCGGCGGCGTGGGCGACAAGACGAGCCTTATCCTTGCGCCGCTTGCCGCCTCGCTGGGCATCAAAGTTCCGATGATGTCAGGGCGCGCGCTGGGGCACACCGGCGGCACGCTCGACAAACTGGAAGCCATTTCCGGCTATCGCACTGCCCTTTCCGCTGATGAATTCCGCAAGATTATCCGCCGCGACGGTTTTGCGATGACGGGGCAAACTGCCGAAATTGTCCCCGCCGACAGGCTACTGTACGCCCTGCGGGATGTTACTGCCACGGTGGAGTCAATCCCCCTTATCACGGCGAGTATTCTTTCCAAGAAGGCGGCTGAAGGGGCGCAAGCTCTCGTGCTGGATGTTAAATACGGCTCAGGTGCGTTTATGAAGGAAACTGCTAAAGCCGAAGCGCTTGCGCGGTCGCTTGTGGATACAGGCTCTGCGCTGGGGTTGAAAGTTACGGCGCTGCTTACGGATATGGATGAGCCGCTGGGCGCTATGGTCGGTAATTTTCTTGAAGTTGAAGAATGTCTTGACTGCCTTGAAGGGCGCGGTCCGAAGGATTTAATGGATGTAACGCTGGAATTGGCAGCGCGTATGGTTGTGCTTGGAGGCAAAGCGGCGAACGCGGCGGAAGGGCGGCGTATGTGCGAATCAGCTCTTGCAAGCGGGAAGCCGCGCGAGCTTTTCTTGCGAAATGTGCAAAGTCAGGGCGGCGATCCGGCGGCGCTTGAAGCGGCGCGGGGTGTGTACCGATCGCCAGTGTGCGCGGAGTTACGCGCCGCGCAGGGCGGCTACATTGCCCGGATCAGCGCGCAGGATGTCGGGCAAGCGGCGGTGCGGCTGGGCGTGGGGCGCAACCGCACGGAGGATCCCGTGTGCCCAACCGCCGGAGTGCAGTTTCACCGCAGGCGCGGCGATGCCGTACAACCTGGCGATGCGCTCATGACGGTCTGGGCTGCGGATCAAGCGGGGCTCGATTCCGCCCTCCCCCAACTGGAGCGGGCTGTGGAATATTCCGCCGCCCCTCCCCCGCCCCGCTCACTTATATATAAGGAAGTTATTTGAATGAAATGGGAGAAAAGCGATATTTCGCCTGAACAGGTGAAAAATCTTTCATCAAAATACGGGTGCGATCTTTTGACAGCATCCATACTCGTGCGCCGCCACCTTGTTTCAGGGAGCGACATCCGCTACTTTCTGGAGGACGATCCGCGCCACTTGCTGAACCCCTTTGAGCTTCCGGGTGCAGAGGACGCGGTGGAGCGTATTCTTGCGGCGAAGGAAGAGGGCGAAAAAATCCTGGTATTCGGCGACCGCGATGTTGACGGTGTTAGCGGCGCGGCACTTTTGACGGGATTTTTCGATTCTATCGAGATGGACGTTACAACCCGCCTTCCGCAGGGGGATGAGCCGTACGGTCTTTCGATTAAAGCTATCGATGAGTTCGCGGCGGCTGACGGCACACTCATCATCACTGCCGACTGCGGCATTTCCAGCACGGCGGAAGTGCTGTACGCCGCCGAGCTTGGCATTGATGTAATCATCACCGATCACCACAACCCGCAGGAAGAAGTTCCAAAAGCGCTGGCTATCGTAAACCCAAAACTTGCAGGTTCAAAGTATCCTAACAAGGATTTGGCGGGGTGCGCGGTGGCGTACAAACTCGTGTCCGCCCTGCGCTTTGCGCTGAAGAGCGAAATCTACGGGCAAGAGATGTGCCTTCTGAACACGCGCCCGCTAAACGACTCGTGGGTTGTCGAGATTGCAAAACTGCGAAACCTTGTCGTGGTGGCAACGCTCACCGAGACGATTGTTCCCGGCGCGGTCGGCATTGGGCAAACGCGGCTTCCCGCTTTTCTGGAAGGGCAGCAGATTCTGGCGTGGGATGCAACGCTGCAAAAGCGCACGCTGGCAAAGATTTTCGGCAACGGCGTGGAAATCAATATGATGGATATTTCCGGCGAAATCGGCAAGGAAATTCCTTCGATTGCCGGAAAGAGCCTTGTGCGTATCAAAGAGCTTTCGCGTATCGCGCGGTATCAAGACGCGGATGTCAGCGAGCTGGATGTGTTTGTATACCTGTTTTCGTTCTTTGTGAAACAGCGGGCGAAACTGTTCGGCGAGGATGACGCGCAAGACCTGCAACTCGTGTGTATCGGAACCATCGCGGACATCATGCCGCTGTTGGGCGAAAACCGCATCATCGTAAAACGCGGCTTGCGCTCGCTGATGGAAAAGCCGCGGCCGGGGCTGTCGGATTTGCTTTTCAAGCTTGACCTTGCGGGTAAGAAAATCGGGGCATCGGATGTCTCGTGGAATGTGTGTCCGGTTATCAACGCCGCCGGGCGAATGGGAAATCCCCGCAAGGCGATTGATATGCTGATGGAAAAAGACCCCCGTAAGCGGGACATTCTCGCCGGGGATCTTATAAAAATGAACGAGGAGCGCAAAAAAATCGGGGAGGATTCGTGGGCAATCGCCGAGCCGTGCGCGGCGGCGAATATGGAAGCTTTCCAGAATAAGCTTGCGGTGGCGTACAGCAGTAGCATTCCGCGCGGGGTAACGGGAATTATGGCAAACCGCCTGACAAGCCGCTTCAAAGTGCCGTCGTTGGTGGCGTTTGTCGGGGAAACGACAACCGTTGCCTCCCTGCGCTCGGCGCGCGGGTACAATCTTCGCCTATTGCTGGAGCCTTTGGACGACCTTTTTATCGATTGGGGCGGGCATAACTTTGCCGCCGGGTTCAGCATCCTCAATGAAAACTGGGAGCCGCTTCTGGCGCGGCTGAAGGATGCCGCCGCAAACATTGACTTTGATAACGCCCGGGATGAGGAAACGCTGACTGTTGATGCGGAACTGCCCCTGTCGTATCTGGGGCCGGATATTTTCACGCTCGTGGATCGGTTTGAGCCGTACGGCGAAGGGAACAGCGCGTTGACGTTTGTGGCGAAGGATATGCGGATTACCGATATTAGCTTGATGGGAAAACCTGATGCCAAGCACGTCAAACTCAACCTTGATACGGGCAAGCACAAGTGGCCGGCGGTGTACTGGCAAGCGGCGGAAAAGGTCAAGCGGGATTTTGATTTGGGGGATCAGGTTGATCTGGTTTTCAAAGTTACCCGCAACCGTTTCAAAGGCCACGAATCGCCGCAGTTGATCGTTGATGATTTGAGAAGGAGCAATGCGTGAAAACGCGCGCGGTGTTGCTTTGTCTGGCGGTGGGGGCGGCGGTTTTTTTCGGCTGCACCTCCAGAACGCCGGTCATTGCTGATGTGGCTCGTGCGGCTGATGCTGCTACCGTTGAGGATGCCCGCTTTGCCGTAATTCCCGCAAGCGCCTACCCGGGTTATCCGGTAACGGTGGCATTTAGCTATGACAGCAAACGTTTGGCAACGGGTCAGGCGAATGCGGCAGCCGTGGCAGATGCCCTTCACAAGAAGAACCTCCGCGCGGTACTGGTGAGCGCTGAAGGGCGGCGCTTGACACAGGCGGCGTTTTTTGCCCTGACCTTGCCGGAAGAAAACGGACAGGCAGTCAAAGCGGCGGTTATGGCAATTCCTTCCCTGTCCCCGATTGGTGAAGCCGCTATCAACATCGAGTCTGATGCGGGCATCATTCAATCGTTTCCGTTTACAATTTATAACCGCACGTTTGATGCGGAAACTATCCAGCTTGATCAGGCAAATACCGACCTTCGCACCACCTCCGACCCGAAAAGGACTGCCGAATCGCAGCACATTTGGGCGGTTTTTAACCGCACGGGAACAGACGTTTACTCGTGGGACAGATTTGTCCGCCCGGTAACGTCAACCCGCCGCACCAGCCCGTTCGGCTCGCGCCGCATTTTTCAGTATGCAACCGGAGCGCGTGATACGACAGTTCACAACGGGCTGGATTTCGGCGTGCCGGTGGGAACTGATGTGATGGCGTGCGCGCGGGGCAGGGTTGTTGTTGCCCGCTCGCGAATTATCACTGGAATGAGCGTGGTAATTGAACATTTGCCGGGGCTGTATTCGGTGTACTACCACTTGGACACAATCGACGTGCGCGAAGGCGATCTTGTCGAAGTGGGAAAGATTGTGGGAAAGTCAGGCGTTACCGGGCTTGTTACCGGCCCGCACCTCCACTGGGAAATCCGCGTGTCAGGTGAGAGTGCCGATCCGGATGCTTTTTTAAGCCGCCCTGTCCTTGACAAAAACGAGATTTTAAGTCATCTTAGAAGTGGTTCGTAAAGCCTTTTGTTAAAAGGTTGGCGGGCGAAACCACGGGTTTCTACCCAGCCCCATTATCCCCCAAAAAAGGAGGTGATTCATTTGGCTCATATCATCGTGGATGATAACGAGATGCTGGAAAAAGCTATTAAGCGTTTCAAGCGGCTTGTAGAGAAAGAAGGCATTATTCGTGAATTCAAAAAACGCGAATACTTTGAAAAGCCCTCCACAATCCTTAATCGGAAGAAAAAGGCAATCGCACGAAAATTGATGAAAAAGTCCCGCAAGGGCAGAAACGAGTACTGATTCTCTTTG
Source organism: Treponema sp. (assembly GCA_009780595.1). Taxonomy (GTDB): domain Bacteria; phylum Spirochaetota; class Spirochaetia; order Treponematales; family Breznakiellaceae; genus WRKT01. Next base: position 4,851 of record WQZT01000108.1, read on the forward strand.
TAATCGGGGGGCTTTTGCTTGCAGGATGCGGGACACTTTCTCCCGTTTCCATGGAGAGGGAAAGCGCCCCGGACAGGGTGGGTTTTGAAGATTTCTCACCCAACTGGCAAATGTTCGCTCCGGATGTTCTTCCGGGGCTTTTTTTTACCTCAGGAAGAACCGATTCCCCCCGCCTTGAGTTTTGGGCTTTACGGATAGACTTGACGGAGCTTTCGCTTGAGTTCGTTGTCAACAGCGCAACGCGAAGCACCAAGGTCAGCTCGTTTGTCCGCGATTACGCCCTGCTTGCGGGGATCAACACCGTTCCCTTCTACCCGGTTTCTTCACGGGATGGGGAAGCACGCACCAGCACAGGCGTTGTCGTGTCCGCCGGGCTTGTCCTTTCCCCGCCCGCGCACAACTACGACGCCCTTGTGTTTTTTCGTGACGGGCGTGCGCGCATTATCCCCCAGAGCAAACTTGCCGACCTGAGCGCGGTGAAAACCGCCATTGGCGGCTTTCGCATTATCCTGAATGACAGTGAACTTCCGCCCAGGCTTTCGCCCTCCCCCACCGCGCCCCGACACCCCCGCAGCGCCGCCGGACTTTCGGCGGATGGCCGCACCCTGTACCTGCTGGTGATAGACGGGCGAAGGCGGGCAAGCATCGGCGCGACCGAGGCAGAAACCGGCCTTATCTTGCAAAAACTTGGCGCGGCATCGGGGCTGAACTTTGACGGCGGCGGCTCTACCGCGATGGCGCTGCGTTTCCCCGACGGCAGGGTCAGAACTGTAAACACCCCAATCCACAGCGGCATCCCCGGCAGAGAACGCGCGGTGGCGGCCTGCCTTGGTTTGAGGGCTGTGGAGTAGGCATAAATATTTTTGAAACTTAAAAAACACCCGTTATAATTACATCGCTCCAGATGGACGAGTGGAATTCAAGCCCGCCGGAGGATTCTTCCCACAGGTTTTGCAGGGAAAACTCGCGGGGAC
>WQZT01000109.1 GCA_009780595.1 Treponema sp.
GAATAGTCAAAATCGACAAACCGAAGCCATGAGAAAAATAATATGTTTTCACTGCGAAAGCAGAGATATATCAGTCCGCCAATAAACAGGGGGAAAAGCGCTGTTATAAGGATGCACCCTCTTTTATTGTCCATATATAAGCGTAACATTTCTTATATAGTTGTCAAGTTATTGTAATAGTCAAGCTCACTGTCACATATCACAAGTATACATCACGCTCAATCCACATACTCGATGGGGAACACCATGCGGTCGCGGGAAAGAACACTCTGCGGAAAAACCGCTTCGGCTTCCTTTATCACCTGCTTCAGCTCGTACTCGGTGTAACGCGGGCTGTAGTGGATGAGGGCGAGTTTTTTCACCTTCGCGGCGCGGGCGATTCGGGCTGCTTGCTCGGCGGTCATGTGCATTTTTTCCCGCGCGGTTTCTTCCAGCGCCCGCTCGAACATCCCTTCGCAGATGAAAAGGTCGGATCCGGCGACATCGTTGGCGATTTGGGGAAACGCAAGCGTGTCGGTAACCATCGAAAACTTGCGCCCGGTTCGCCCTGCGCCCAGCACTTGATCGGGGCGCACGTCGGAGCCGTCAACAGCCTTGACCGTTTGCCCCGACTGGAGCACCGCCCACAGCGGTCCCCGCTTGACGCCCAGCGCCTCCGCCTTTTCGGGGTGAAACTCTCCGGGGCGGGGATCTTCCTCCAGCGTATAGCCGTAGCACGTCTTGGTGTGGCGCAGGGCAAACGCCCTCACGCGAAAACCGTCGCCCTCGAATACGACGCCCGGCTCGGTAATTTCACGGACAACGATTTGGTAGTTGATATACATATCCAGCACGCGGCGGCTGGTTTCGATATACTCGGCGATTTTCGGCGGCCCGACGATGTACAGCGGGTCGTCACGGTCAACCTGCGAGGACAACATTAAAATGCCCGGAAGCCCGGTAACGTGGTCGGCGTGTGTATGCGATATAAAAATGACGGAAATTTTTTTCCAGCGCAGGTTAAGGCGGCGCAGCGAAACCTGCGTTCCCTCGCCGCAATCAAACAGAAAAAGATCCCCTTCGCGCCGCAGCAGCACGGAGGAAAGATGACGGTTGGGCAGGGGCATTGTTCCCCCGCAGCCCAAAACAAAAGCTTCAAGATTCATTTGGTGTATTATATAGTAAAACCGGGGAATGTGGAATGGGGGAGCTTTTGGTGGCACGGGAATTAATTTTTGCGGTATAACAGAGGGGAATAGGTGATATAAAGACACGCCAACCAGTACTGGAATCCGCCCATAGTGCAGCTAAGGTGGCGGACTTTTTGACGCACACTTTGGTGTGGCATTTTCTGTAGCCCCCCAATGTAGTACTATGGACACCCGTTCCCGTACTGGTTTGCGCAGAGTTTCACTCGCCCTATTCCCATCTGCCTGTTTACACAAGTAGATTAGCTCGCCGCAAAATGCTTTTCTTTAGGGGGAATGTAACTGGTAGACAGGCTTTGCCCCCTTTTTTGCGAATAATCCTGTTAATACGGCTTCTTCCCCCGTCAACAAGAAAATAGCACGGACAAGTGGGTGTCGTTATATCTGCGTATTTGCAACACATTGCCGGATAAAGCCAGCGGCGGAGGGGCAGGGCGAGGGCGAAAGCACTCCGAATTCTCTGACCGGAAAGACCAGCGAACAAAACCAACCCGCAGGGTTGTCCTATAAATGTGTAACAAACTCCAGACCGCTCAAGCGGTCTGAGGGCTTCTCCGCTCAGGCTCCTCGGCTCGTACTTTCGCCCGCCCCCTGCCCTGCCACCGCTGGTCATTGCCCCCTTGGTTCAGTGTTGTTTCGATATGACCTTAAAGCAAGATTGATTTCCAAGATTGTTCCACGCCGACTTTCCAAAGACTGCTCATTCATACTATAATTACTCAAATATAACGGGATACCATATAGAGGAAGAAGTATGCTAAAGACAATGCGGAACATCGGGATTATGGCTCATATTGACGCGGGAAAAACCACTACAACCGAACGGATTTTGTATTACACCGGAAAGAGCCACCGCATTGGCGAGGTTGACGACGGCGAAGCCATTATGGACTGGATGGAGCAGGAGCAGGAGCGCGGGATTACGATACAGAGCGCGGCGACGACGACGTATTGGCGGCGCACGAAAGACGGCGTGCAGGGAACGGGCGCGCAGTACCAGATTAACATCATCGATACTCCGGGACATGTGGATTTTACCGCCGAGGTTGAGCGTTCCCTGCGGGTGCTTGACGGCGCGGTGGCGATTTTTGACGCTGTGCGGGGGGTTGAGCCGCAGACGGAAACGGTGTGGCGGCAGGCGGCGCGGTACAAAGTTCCCTGTATCGGGTATGTCAACAAAATGGACAGGCTGGGCGCGGATTTTTTCCACGTTCTGGAAGATATTCAGGGGAAACTTGGGGCAACGCTTGCGGTGCTCCAGCTTCCCATCGGGCAGGAAAGCGGCTTTGAAGGCGTTATTGACCTCATCGAGATGCGGGAAATACGTTGGGCGACGGCGGAGGGTGAAACGATGACGATTTCCCCGCTTTCGCCTGAGCTGGAGAAAACCGCGAACGAGTGGCGGGAAAAGCTTATCGACTGCCTTTCGGCGGTTTCGGACACGGTAACGGAAAAGTATCTGTCCGGCGAGGAAATTCCCGCCGCCCTGATCCAGAGCGAACTGCGGAAGGCGGTGATTGCCCGCGAGTTATTCCCGGTGCTTGCTGGGGCTTCGCGGCGAAATATGGGAGTTCAGCCGCTTATCGACGCGGTGATTGATTTTCTGCCCGCACCGGATGAGGTGCAGGATGCTCAGGCACATCACCTAAAAAAAGAGGAAGATATGAGCGTTCCCTGCGATCCGAGCGGGCAGCCGCTGGGGCTTGTGTTTAAGATTCAGAACGACCGGGAAGCCGGCAGCCTGTGCTACGTGCGGATGTATTCGGGGCAGTTGAAGGCGGGTGCGGCGGTTTACAACGTGGGGAAGAAAAAGCGCGAGCGCGCTAACCGGCTTTTGCGGATGCACTCGAACAAGTCCGAGCCGATGGATACTCTTTCCGCAGGGGACATTGGCGTGATTATCGGGATGAAGCTGGCGCAAACCGGGGACACCATCGGCACGGAAAATTGGCCGGTGATCCTTGAAAAGATGCAGTTCCCCGAGCCGGTGATTTCCGTTTCGATGGAACCCGGCAACCTTTCCGAGCGGGATAAACTCAAAGAGATTCTCGCGCTGCTTTCCAAAGAGGATCCGACGTTCATCGCCCGCGAAAACGAGGAAACGGGACAGCTCATCATTTCCGGTATGGGGGAACTGCACCTTGACGTGCTGGTAACCCGCATCCTCAAAGAGTACAACGTGTGGGCAAAGGTGGGAAATCCACAGGTAACGTACCGCGAGTCCATCAGCGCCCCCGCCGAGCGAACGGAAACGTTCTCGAAAGTGATTGCCGGAAAGGAAAACGCCGCCTCGCTGACTCTCCGCGTGGAAGCGCTGCCGCGCGGTGCGGGGAACACGTACACGTGGGCAGTGAAAAGCCCGGTCGTTCCCGATGAAATCCGCGACGCTGTCGAGCGCGGGATTAACTCTGCGTTTCAGTCGGGCATTGTTCTGGGGTATCCCTGTATCGACATCGGTGTTACAGTTCTTGCGGCGGGCTATTCGGAGCTTACCGCCACGGAGTTTGCCTTTGAAGCCTGCGCCAGCATGGGTTTTGACGAAGCGTGCCGCGCCGCCTCGCCCATTTTGCTCGAACCGATTATGGCAGTGGACATTGCCGTCCCGAAAGAGTTTGTCGGGGAGGCCATCAGCCTTATGACGGCGCGGAGCGGGCAGGTGCTGAGCATGGAATCGAAATCCGGCGGGGACGAGGTCAAGGCGCTGGCTCCAATGGCGAGAATGTTCGGTCTTATGACATCCCTCCGCAGCGTGAGCCAAGGGCGCGCGACCTTCACGATGAAGTTCTCCCACTTCGAGAAAAAAGATCGGTAGAGGTTAAAGCCGCGAGGAGTTCAAGAGCGCGGCGCTTGTAAGCGTTCTAAAAAAAACGCTTGAAAAAGCGGATTATCGCGTTCAGGATGCGGCGGAACAGCGAAGGGTTTCTGAGCTTCAGTATTTTTTCGACCGCATCATCCGCTTCTTCCTGCGAGAAATCCCGCCGCTGGACATTTTCTTCCAGTTCATATTCCAGTTTTGTCAGTTTATCGGAAATATCAATCTCTATCGCGTTTATCGTTCTCCAGCCCAAGGAGCGGGCAGCTTCAAGCCTCCTTCCTCCCGCAACCAGCTCGTTCTTTTTCGTGATCATAATCGGGCTGATTTGCCCAAAACGCTTCATGCTTTCGGCCAGGGCGGCAATATCTCCCAAATCTTTTCTCAGGCGATTTTTTACCTTAATATCCTCTATTGGAACCAGCATACAAGCTCCGGTTAATCAATGAGAGGGTTAAATAACGGCGGCGTTGAGAGAAAATCCGCTTCATCTACGATTATCTGCCCTGCTTCTTCAGGCACAACCTCAACCTGCGGTTCGCCGCCCAAAGACTCTGTCTCAACGACAACGGGATGTATCTCCGGCACAGTCGGCGGCACAATATCGGTCGACATTGTGTCGAGCATCACATTGACAGGCGGCAGATCTTCCAGCAGGGGATTTGCAAAGTTCCCTGTCGCAGCGGGAGCCGCCCCCCGGCGGGCAGGAGTCCGCTGGTTGCGGTTGTTTTGCCGTGCCGCCTGAGCATTGCGCTGGTCGGCTTGCTGGAACTCCCGCAGCAACTGCTCATCGCGAATTACCGGCAGGGAAAGTTCCCCAAGCACGTTTCCCGGGTTAATAAAAACAGTATCCAGTTCAAGATGCCTGATGGCAAGATCCCGTCCTCTGTTGTCGTTCCCGTGAACGTCGCAGAAGATCGTCGGCTGAGTTCCTTCGAGGAAGGGGAGGGTAATTCGCCCATCGTTGCAGTCCGCAGCCGCCAGCAAGCCGGAAACGGCGCAAACGGTCACTTCCACAATGCCGCTTGCTGGGCGCACAAAATCCTTGAACGGAAGCCCCAGGTGTATCTCCCGCATGTAATTCGCCCACACGGGCCCAGCGAGCGTGGAGCCAGTCAACGTCAGCCCCAGCGAGTTTCCCGGCCTGTCAAAACCAAACCACACCGCCGTTGTCATATAGGGCGAAAAACCAACTGTCCATGCGTCCTGCCAGTTCTGAGTTGTACCAGTTTTCCCCGCAATCGGCATTTTAAAGTTGTTCCCGTTTTCATCCTTAAAGACAAACCGCGTTCCCCACGCCGTCGGATTCCAAAGCGTTCCATGCCCTGCCGGACCTCGCTCAAGGGTTTTTTGGAGCATAGATGTTACGATATACGCATTCTGGGGGCTTACAACTTGAATTGCGCCACCTTTGCGCCGCTGTTCCGTGCGAAGATCCCGCTCGAGATCCATAATGAGCCGCCCCTGCCGATCGTCAATAGAACGAATCGCCATTGGCGTAACTTCCCGCCCCTGATTGCCGAAGATGGCAAACGCCCGCGCCATTCTGAGCGGGGACGTGGAGTTAACACCCAATCCCAGCGGGAACACCCGCGGAAAACGCGACCGTATTTCTTCGGGGCTTGTATAGCCGAGCAGGGCGGCGGCGCGGTCAATCGCGGCGTCAAACCCAATTCCGTCCAGCAGCGCAATAGACGGCACGTTCATCGACCGCGC
>WQZT01000110.1 GCA_009780595.1 Treponema sp.
ATAATCGATAGGTACGATAGACTCTACCTCCCTGCGGTAATCCCACAAGTCCTCGGGTTCTATAGAATTCGCACCAGCGGCAAAACGACGCAGAATAGTCATTCGCCCGCTCAATGCCAGATCAACCAGCTGAGTTTGCGGCCGCCCCTTGCTGAACTCCGTCTCAGACACCAAAAGCTCGCCTACATATTCCCGTGCACTGAGCGGAACACCCTGATTAAGTTCGATTACCTCGATTCCCCCGCTGAACTCAGAACTGCTCCGTTCAATACGCAGGGCGTTGAAAACCAACGTCCGCCGAGTAAGGAGCGAAACATTCGGAGCGTGCGTTGGAAAAAGAACACCGCTACCCCACAAATTATCGAACACAAAAGGCGAATAGTGAAAATCGAAGGGGCGCGGAATGTACTTGACCCCGTCAAGTTCCACGTCAAGTATAGCGGGGAAACGCTCCCAACGGATAAGTGCTGTCCGCCCGGCTTCCCCTCGCTCGGGCATCAACATAGTGTGGGCTCGGTGGGGCGTGCCGCCCTCAAAAAAAACAATCAGGCACGGGTCGCCGTCTTGAGTGGCATCGTAGGTAAAGCGGATGAGCATTCCCTGAAAGAACTCCGCCGCCACTTCCGGGATTCCATCCCTGTTGGTATCCTCGGTAATAACACCGCTGAAGGCAGAAAGGTTTCGGGTGAACAGGGAAATCGCCGCTTCATCACGCAGAAGTTCCCACAGCTCATCCATAAGCCCGCGGTCAAGCGTACCGCCAGTTCGGGCGGCACTATCAAAAAGTTCCTGCACGGCTCTTTCCTCACCGATAACGCCCAAGCGTAGAGAGACGGGGATAGATTGCGGCGCGACGGTATGACTTGCGCGGTATGCAAGGATGAGGCGGCGGGCATCTTCGGTGTCCCACGCGAACGGCGCTGCCATCCACCCCAGTTCCGCGTCAGTATCAATCAAAGCAGGCAGACGGCGCATTACCAGTTCCAGAAGTTCTAGCTGATTTTCATCAGGCAGGTTTCCGGCGCGGTGCTCATGTAATAGGAAGGTAAAGAAAATTCGCGCAAGCTCTGTTTCGCGGGGATAGCGGTCAAGAGCCTGCTTTATACGAACAAAAAACTCAGCCGACGAAATTACTCCCGCCTGCTTTGCCGCCGCCATTGTCCTCAGCGCAAGGGCGGCTGAACGCGGGCTTTCACGAACGAAGGAAAGCTCCAGCAACGCCTGATGAAACGCCCTGACAGCGATAAGGTTTTCCACCCGCATCAGCCGCGCATCCTCCACTGTATAAAGATTCCAGCGATTCACAAAAAGCGCCTTGTCCAGCGCCTGTAAAACCGACGAGCGGCTTTGCTTCTGATTGGAACGCGCAAGAGCAAGAAGATACGAAACATCGGAAGAAACATCGGCAAAATCCGCCGCCCGCTCAAGCCCGGCAAGCGCCTGTTGCCACTGCCCCTGCGCGATGATGCCCTGCGCCCACTGCGCGTACCTCGTTGCAGCGGCGCTGTCCGGCAACGGCAACGGGTCAACTGCGAAACCATTCGATAGACAAACACAAACAAAAAGAAGCACACTGAGCAAGAGCCGCAAAGACAAGCCGATCCTTCTTGTATACTTCATTTTTACCCCCTATGTGGCAGAGGTTTCTGCAACTCCTTCCGCAGCCACCACTCCGGCATCCTCATGCCTATCCACCAGCGACGCCGGATTTTCCCGTGCGGGAAATCCCAAAAGCGCGCGGATTTCATCGTCAAGGAGCGTTTCCCGCTCCAGCAGGGCGTTGGCGATTTTTTCCAGTTCGTCTTTGTGCGAAACCAGAATATCTTCCGCCTGTTGCCGCCCGGTATCCAGTATACGCTTGATCGCGCGGTCGATGTGCTGGGCGGTTTCCTCAGAGTAATCTTTATGCCGGGCAATTTCCTTGCCAAGGAAAATCGGCTGATCCTCCTGCCCGTACGTTACCGGCCCCATTTCGTCAGCCATTCCCCACTCGCACACCATGCGCCGCGCCATCTCCGTTGCCTGTTCAAGGTCTTGCTTTGTTCCCGTTGTCGTCTCTTCATAGAAAATCCGTTCCGCCGTCCATCCGCCGTAACAAATAACAATGCGATCGAGAATCCAGCCGCGCGTTCGGCTGTAACTGTCCTCTTCCGGCAGAGACATCGCCATTCCCAGCGCCCTGCCGTGCGGAATAATCGTAACCTTGTGGAGCGGGTCGGCGTGTTTCAGGTAGTAGTGCAGCAGGGCGTGCCCCGCTTCGTGAATTGCCGTCATTCGCCGTTCCCGGTCGGAAATCACCAGCGTTTTGCGGGCAACACCCATCAGGATTTTATCACGGGCTTCTTCAAAGTCGCCCATTTCAACATTCGGCTTATCCCGGCGAGCCGCAAACAGCGCCGCCTCGTTTACCAGGTTGGCAAGGTCTGCACCGCTCATTCCCGGAGTCGCCCGCGCAATCCGCGCCATATCAACTTTTTCGTCAAGGGGAATTTTCGCGGCGTGGATTTTAATAATATCCTCGCGCTCTTTAATATCCGGCATTGCGATTATCACCTGGCGGTCAAAGCGCCCGGGGCGCAAGAGCGCCGCATCCAGCACGTCAGGGCGGTTTGTCGCCGCCAGAATTATCACGCCGTCTTTAGCATCAAAGCCGTCCATCTCAACAAGAATCTGGTTGAGCGTCTGCTCGCGCTCGTCATGCCCGCCGCCGTAGCCCGCACCGCGGCTCCGCCCAACCGCATCAAGCTCGTCGATAAAAATGATGCACGGCGCATTCCGCCGTCCCTGTTCAAACAGATCGCGCACGCGGCTTGCGCCAACGCCGACAAACATCTCCACAAAATCGGAGCCTGACATATGGAAGTACGCAACCTTCGCCTCGCCCGCCACCGCACGCGCCAAAAGCGTCTTGCCAGTTCCCGGCATTCCCACAAGCAACACGCCTTTGGGAATGCGCGCGCCCATCTTCGTAAATTTCTGCGGATCTTTCAGGAAAGAAACAACTTCTTCAAGCTCGTACTTGGCGTCCTTCTGCCCAGCCACATCCTGAAAGGTAATTTTTTTCCCCTCTTCCTGATAGAGCTTGGCGCGGCTTTTGCCGAACTGAAACGCCTTGTTGCCGCTGTTCTGCATGTGCCGGAACAGGAAAATAATCAGGGCAAACCCGATAATCCACGGGAGCATCTGCAAAAGTATCGTCATTAACGTCGGGCCGGTAACCGCGCCGGAAATGTTTACGCCCTGCTCCCGCATCAACGGAAGAAGTTCCGGATCGTTGTAGGGGATGAGCGTCTTGAAGTGCTGCCTGACCGCATCGTTGCGGCGGATGCCTTCGATGGTGCTGTTGTCGTGAATCGTTACATCGGTAACTTCGCCCAGCGTCAGCGAGTGCAAGAAAGCCGAATAGGGAATATCCTGCTGCGCCGGGCCGTCATTGCCGCGAAAAAAATGCACGGCGAAGAACCCTATCATCACCAGAAAAAAAATCAAGGCAAACCGGTTTGGCCGCCCTGTCCCCGCTATGTTTGGGCGAGGGGGAATTTTGTTATTTTGATCATTCAGCATGAACGCCTCCGAAAACTTCAAAAAGGGAACTATTTTCCGCAGCTCTCGCCGCACTTTCCCGTGGTATTACTAGTATTTCGCCGCCTGACTTACAACAAATGAAAGCAGCCAGCCCTTCCGTGTCCTCAGCCGTGATAATCCCTGTACACTCTACGCGGGCACTTTTACTAAGTATATCAGATAAACGGCGTTTGTGTCCCCCCTTGCCAATGCAATCAGCCGCCCGATGATTTCGCAGGAGTAGCGGGCGCGCGGCAAAAAAAGCAGCGCCGGAGCTCTCCCTTATCGATTGAGTAGATTGAACAGATTGAGCATCTTCCGCACGAATACGTACCGTTTGTTTATTCAAGCCAAAAACCTTTCCTTCAAGTGTATACGTTCCCGCTTCGCGTATGATGAGCGAAAAACCCCGTTCTCCCCGCGTTCTATCAGCGCGATGAGCGGGCTTTAGTTCGATAGTGTCGCCGCACCTGCAAAGCCGCACAGGGCCGAGATCGCTGGCGGTTGTTTGCTCGGCGGCGAGGTCTGCTACAGCGCGGCGTACAGCTGCCCGTTTCGGCACGGGCGCACAGGAGCCGCAAAATGCCGCATTTCGTGTCAATGCCGCTTTCGGCGCAGATGCCGCCAGCGCATCCGCCCCGGCGAAAACCGCCTCTTCCCGCAATAGCGGCGGTGCGGCAAAAAAATCCGCCGCCGCCAGCGAGAGCTTCCCCGGCGAACTCGCCCACGGCAGGCGCTTTTCGGTCTCCGCCGCCAGAAACCCGGCGGCAAGCGCTTGCGTTTCCGCCAACGCCGCGAGGGATGTCCGCCACGATGGGAAAAACTCATTCAATACTGGAACAAGTTTCAGGCGGATGCGGTTACGCAGAAACCGAACATCGGCGTTTGTGGAATCGGTGCGGTACGAAATGCCGCGCTCCGCGAGGTACGCGACAACATCCTGCCGACTTGCGCCCAACAGCGGGCGCAACAGCCGCCCCCGAATTGGCGGCATTGGCGCGAGCCCCGCCGGCCCCGAGCCGCGCAACACGCGCATGAGCAGCGTTTCCAGCACATCATCGCGGGTGTGCGCTGTCAGTATATAGTCCGCGCCGATACGCCACGCTTCCCGGTGCAGTGCGCGGCTGCGAAAAACGCGCGCCGCCGCTTCGATGCCAGTGCCGCGCTTTCGGGCAAAGGCGGCGATTTTCCCCGGCGGGAAGGACACAACGCGGCAGGGAACGTTCAGCGCGGCGCAGAGCGCACGGACAGACTGAGCATCGCCAGCGCCTTCTTCCGGCGGGCGAATGCCGTGGTTGACGTGAACGCAGAACAGCGAGAAGTTCGCTGCCGCGCGCGCGGCGGTGAGCGGCTCGGCAGAGCGCAGGCGGGCGAGCGCCGTCAGCATCGCGGTGGAATCCGCACCGCCTGACACTGCAGCGAGGTACAACGCCGAGCACGGCGGCGCACCGTGCGCGGCTGGAAGCGCAGCGAGTAAGCAATTTTCAAAATCCTTCATTAATATTCCCGATTATACAATTATATAATACTCTCTACGATTCCGCACGGCGCAACACGCTACCGCTCGCCCAAGCTGAAATCGCCCTGAATCTTGAAGTGGTTTTTGCATTGGCGCACAACAAGCTCCCGCTCTGGAAAATGCAGTGGCAGCAGTTCCTTCACTTTGTTTGCAGCAGCTTCGTAAATCGCGCGGCGCACGTCTTTGTCAACCTTCTCCAGCGTGGACATCGAAACCTGAATCAGATAGCCGCGCCCCAGTTCCGAGCCAAAGCCGGGCGTGAAGTTTGCCGCCACGTAGAAAAGCCCGTCAGCCTCCGGGTTTGACGTTTGCCCGCGCGCAGGGCGCATCGGGTGCAGCGGATAACTCTCGCCATACAAATCCTCGATGAAGTCGTCAACTTCATCGAACATCTTTTTCATACGAGTTTGAAACTGCTCCATTTTTGGATGCCACATACGATATTATATAACTGCGGCGCGGAATAATCCACCGATTTATTCCGCTTGACATTTCCCCAAAGGGCACGGTACAATTTTTTTATGATAAAAATGATGCTTTTGGCGGGAGTAATCATGCTGGCGATGAGCGCAGAGCATAGCTACTCCCGCACGCAAGCACGCAAGCACGCAAAAATTTTACCAAAAC
>WQZT01000111.1 GCA_009780595.1 Treponema sp.
GAAAGTGAGCGCGGATAAGCGGCTTGCGCCAAAGCGGCTCGCGCCGAAGCGGCTTGTGCCGAAGCTGGGCGTTATCGGAATGGGCGGCTACGACAACAATATTGCCGGCGGCGAATTCTTTTTTCCGCTGGATTATGTGCCGCGCTTGGACGGGAATTACCCGATGTTCGGGAAGGTGCTTGCCGGGGTGCAGGAAATCGTGCGGATTGGAAGCGGGCCGGTGAAAGCGTTTGCCTACAGCACGTCGGATAAGCAGTTGCACAAACCGGTGAATCGAGACGTTATCGTATCGGTGAATGTGGAAACGTTTGGCGAAACGTATCCGCCGCCTGTGCGCCTCAATGCCGCGCTGCCTGAGCATTGGCTTATGAACGATTACAGCGAGCGGATTTGAGAGCGGGAGTAAAACTATGCACAAGTATATTTTGAGAAGGCTGGGATTACTGATCCCCGTCATTGTCGGCGTGATGTTTGTTATATTCACACTTACCTATATTACTGACGGCGATCCGGCAACGCTCATGCTCGGTGATCAAGCGCCGCCTGAGGACATTGCGGCATTGCGCGTGGAGCTTGGGCTTGAGGATCCTTTTTTTGTTCAGTTCGCGCGGTACATCGTCAATGTCGCGCAACTCGACTTTGGCACTTCGTTCACATCGCGCCGTCCGGTATTCGACGAAATAATTGCGCGGTTGCCGACAACGCTGCACCTGGCGACGATGAGTATTATTTTGGCGGTTGTGCTTGGCGTGCCGCTGGGAATTCTCAGCGCGACAAAGCAATACACAATTTTCGATAACGGCGCGACTGTCATCGGGCTTTTGGGCGTTTCAATTCCCACGTTCTGGCTGGGCTTAATGTTCATCCTGCTGTTCTCGGTGAATCTCGGCTGGTTGCCGTCTGCGGGCTTTGGAACGCCCGTGCATTGGATTTTACCTTCGTTTACGATTGCCTTAATGTCGATGGCGATCATCATGCGAATGACGCGCTCCAGCATGCTCGAAGTTATCCGTCAGGATTATATCCGAACCGCCCGTGCGAAGGGACAAAAAGAAAGCGCGATAATTTTCAGGCACGCGCTGAAGAACGCGCTCATTCCGGTTATCACCGTGATTGGCTTGCAGTTCGGGATGCTTTTGGGCGGCGCAATTCTTACCGAGTCGATTTACGCAATTCCAGGGCTTGGGCGTTTTATGGTTGACGCAATTGCGCGGCGCGATTTTCCGGTTATTCAGGGCGGCGTGCTTTTGATTGCGCTGGCATTTAGTTTCGTCAACCTTTTGGTCGATGTTCTGTACTCGTACATCGATCCCAGAATCAGATCGCAGTATAAATAGGATAAACAGGAGACATATTATGGAAGAAAACAGCTTGCCCGCTCCCGCGAAAAAGCGGAGCCAGATACGCGATGTCTGCAAGCGTTTCAGCAGAAGCAAAACCGCGATGCTGGGGCTTTTTATTCTGGCAGCGCTGGTTTTGTTGGCGCTGTCCGCCGATATAATTGCGCCGGGCGATGAGCGCACTCCGGGCTACGATATGCAAAACCTCCGCAACACGTTTCAGCCGCCGAGCCGTGAACACTGGTTTGGCACGGACAACTTCGGGCGCGATATTTTTGCGCGGATTGCCCACGGCGCGCGGGTGTCGTTGCAAGTCGGGCTTGTCGTTGTTAGTATCTCGATGTTTGCGGGCGTTGCGCTCGGCGCGCTCTCCGGTTATTTCGCCGGTGTAATCGACAACTTCATTATGCGCGTGATTGATATTCTGCTTGCCATTCCGTACATCCTTTTGGCGATTGCGATTGCTTCGGCGCTCAAGCCCGGACTGACCAGCGTTATGATTGCGGTCGGCATCAGCGCAATTCCCGGTTACGCGCGGATCGTTCGCGCTTCGGTGCTGAGTCTGCGCGAGCAGGAGTTTGTCGAGGCGGCGCGTTCCGCCGGAGCTGGCACGTTTCACATTATCACACGGCACATTTTGCCGAACTGCATGGCGCCGATTATCGTACAGGCAACGATGGGCATGGCGTCGGCTATCGCGTTTGCAGCCTCGCTCAGTTTTATCGGGATCGGGCTGCAGCCGCCTGTGCCGGAATGGGGCGCGATGCTCGCCGAAAGCCGCCGCTTCATCCGCGATCACTGGCACATGGTGATGTTCCCCGGCCTTGCGATTGCGCTGGTAATCTTCGCGCTCAATATGATGGGCGATGGATTGCGCGATGCGTTTGATCCGCGTCTGAAAAAATGATGTGACAATGTATTGTTGTCGAATTGCGTTTGTTGAAAAGGAAACACTATGCTGGAAAATTCAAGGCTCGATAAAAACGAATGCCTTCTTGATATAAAAGACTTGACGATTCACTATATAACCGATGACGGAACTGTCTGCGCCGTGAACGATCTCAATTTGCAGTTACAGCGCGGGCAGACAATCGGGCTCGTCGGCGAAACCGGAGCGGGAAAAACTACAACCGCGCTTGGCATAATGCAGCTCGTGCCAGACCCGCCGGGAAAAATTGTCGGCGGCGAAATATATTTTGCAGGCGAGAATATTGCACAGAAAAGCGGCGCAGACATGCGGAAGATTCGCGGCAAGAAAATCTCGATGATTTTTCAAGATCCAATGACGAGCTTAAACCCCGTGATCCCCGTGCGCGATCAAATTGCCGAAGTTATCCTTCTGCACGAAAAGCTGACCGCCGCACAAGCCGCGCGTAAAGCCGAGGAAATGCTGGAACTCGTTGGCATACGCGCCGAGCGCGCCAATGATTTTCCACACCAGTTTTCTGGCGGGATGCGCCAGCGGGTTGTGATTGCAATCGCGCTTGCATGCAACCCGGAGCTGCTGATCGCGGATGAGCCGACAACGGCGCTTGACGTTACCATTCAGGCGCAGGTTCTTGAACTGATGAAGAACCTCAAGCGCGAGCTTAACACGTCGATGATTATGATCACGCACTCGCTCGGCATTGTCGCCGAGATTTGCGACAAGGTTGCGATTATGTACGCCGGGAACATTGTCGAGATCGCCGATAAAGACGAATTGTTCCGCAACCCAAAGCATCCGTACACGATTGGGCTTTTTAATTCCATTCCCGATTTGGACAAAGACGAAGAAAAGCTGTCGCCGATTCAAGGCAATATGGTTGATCCCGCAAACCTGCCGCACGGCTGCCCGTTCAGCCCGCGCTGTTTTATGGCGAAACCAGAATGCTCCCAGCAGAAACCTGAAAACATTGTCGTTAGCGAAAATCACTTTGTCAGGTGTCTGCGTTGCAAGGAACCTGCCGTTGAAACAGCGATGCCGCACACCGCGATGGAAAACGCCGCCGCTGAAATTACCGCACCGCGTGTAAGTGTTGTTCCTTCGCCGAAGATTGATCCTTCGTCGCCTTCGTCGCCTTCGTCGCCTTCTGTTCTCATGGAAGTGAAAGGCTTGAAAAAGTATTTCAAAACCAAGCGCGGTTTTTTACACGCGGTTGACGGCATTGACTTTGCGATTAACCGCGGTGAAACGCTCGGGCTTGTCGGAGAATCTGGCTGCGGCAAGTCTACGACGGGGCGGGTTGTTCTGCGCCTTACGGATGCGACTGCGGGTGAAATAAACTTTAACGGCGAAAATATACTCGGTTACAATAAAAGCCGCCTGCGGAGTTTCCGCGAAAACGCGCAGATTATTTTTCAGGATCCGTTTTCATCGCTCAACCCGCGTATGAGCGTTTTTGAAATTATCGCAAATCCGCTTGTCATCAATAGAAAGGCGTCGTCAAGGAAAGACCTCCGCAAACAGGTTCTCTCGCTGATGGACACTGTTGGACTTGCCTCGCGCCTTGAAAACGTGTACCCGCACGAACTCGATGGCGGCAGACGGCAGCGCATCGGCGTTGCCCGCGCGCTGGCGCTGAAGCCTTCGTTCATCGTGCAAGACGAGCCAGTTTCCGCGCTCGATGTTTCGATTCAGGCGCAGATACTCAACCTGATGCAGGAACTTCAGCGGGAAATGAAATTGACGTACCTGTTTATCTCGCACGACATCGGCGTTATCAAACACATGAGCGACAACGTTGCGATTATGTACCTCGGTAAAATCGCCGAAATGTCAGACTGCGCCTCGATCTTCAAAAACCCGCTGCACCCGTACACAAAGGCGCTGTTGAGCGCAATTCCAATTCCCAAAGTGGACATTAAGCGCGAGCGCATCATCCTTGAAGGCGATGTTCCAAGTCCGATAAACCCGCCGCCGGGCTGCCGCTTTTACAGCAGGTGTTTCCAGCGCGAGGAGATTTGCAAAAACCAGGAGCCGGAACTTGTGCAGTATTCGCCAACGCGGCTTATCGCGTGCCACCTAGTGAAGCCGCCAGCGGCGTAATTCCGCAACGGCGCGAACGCGATGAAAGCGATACTGAAACGGGCGGCGTATATGGCGACGCGAATTGCGGCGATTGTGGCGGCGCTGGGCGCGGGCTACGAATTTGCCGCACGGAAAACGTTTACGCTGGAGTACGCCTTCACCGCCAATTTGTGGGTCGGCGTTACAATTCTCACCGGCGGGCTTGTTGTGTTCATCACGCCGACGTTCCTGCTGATACGGAAAAGCCCCCTCATCGATCACACAACATACGGAGCGAAGTTTACGGAAGAGCGCGAGCGCAAACACCGCCGCGCTTACGAATTAATCTACACTGGTGTAGGGATCATTTCGATCAGCGCCGCAGTGCAACTTGTTGTGTGGGCGGTGAGGAATTTAAGGCAAGCTGTTTAATATGCAGCTTTCCGTCACCCAGAAATATAAACCTTGAAATCTATCTTTTTTTCAAGTATAGTTATGGAGTCTAGGAGAAAAGCAATGAACCAGATATACACAATTAGCGAAATAACAGAAAAACTTGTGCCTATATTTGGCAAAACACCTGTGAAAAAGGCAATCCTTTTTGGTTCATACGCCAAAGGCACTCCCAACGATGCCAGCGATATTGATATTGTTATTGACAGCACAGGAGAAATCAAAGGCATTGACTTTTTCGGAGTCCTCCAAGATATTACGGAAGCTCTCGATGTTCCCGTAGACTTGATTGAAGCGTCCCAAATCGTTGACGGCAGCCGTGTACAGCGCGAAATCGCCGAAACAGGAATTGCTATTTATGACCGATCGTAGCAGAATAATTATTGAAAAAATTAAATTATATGCGGTGCAAGCCAGAGAATTTATAGGTGATATGACATTTGAAGAATTTTCTCATGAGCAAAAAACCACTGTTGCCTGTATTTTTAATTTAAGCCAGATTGGTGAGTTAGCAGGCAAACTAGACAGCGAATTTACCGAAAGCACCACTCATATTCCGTGGCGAAAAATACGAGGTCTAAGAAATAGAATTGTACACGACTACGAAGGTATAGAATTAAATATTGTTTGGGATGTACTAACAGATTTTCTACCCGAGTTAATCGATTCTATCGAAGCCTTGGCGTCAGGCACTAGGCAAGGCTGACTCCTCCTATGATTATTGTCAAGGGGGAAAATACATTTGCCCCTTGACAATAATCATAGGAGTCACTTTTGCGTCACCTTTTTGAAAATCGATTTCCGTGTGGGATGGTATACCTGACAGTTCCACGGAAATCAATTTTGAAGATGTGCGATATCAAACCCTCGTCAAAGAGGAGATGTCAGATATCCTTGCGTCC
>WQZT01000112.1 GCA_009780595.1 Treponema sp.
AGATAAATTCAAGCGCACTGCCCAACACAAGGTGGCTCGGCACGCACTCTTTGCCCGACGAGTTCGCGCGCGCCGCTTGCACGGTTTTCGCCGTTGCAACCGGCAGCGCCTCCGCGTTAATCCCCAGCCCGCGCAGTGTCGCGCCCATATACTCGGTGGAGATGTCGCCCATATTTGACAGCAAGACTTTCACGCGCTTGTTGTTGCGTATCCGCACCTTCTCGCCGCTCTTGGAGTTGTCAAGCCGCAGCCTGTCGTCGTCGCCGGCCTGCGGATCATACGTGAACTTCCAGCCTGAATCAAATCGCTCCGCCTCAAGCTCGTTCTTCTTCGCGCGGTAGCCTTCGATGATGTCAAGGAACGCCTCGACACGGGTGTCGATCCCCGCGTCCGCCGAGTGCGAGTCCAGTTCCAAAATCAGGAACGGCTTTTGTCCCATTATCCATTTAATATAATGGAGGATAAACGAATCGGGAGCGCACGAAAAGTTCGTGATGTACGTCAAATAGATGTTGTCTTCTTTTTTGAGCAACGCCGCAGACTTAACATCCTGCTGGCCGTAGTACCAGTACATATTCGAAAAAATTTCTTCGCCGTCATAGGGAAGAATATCAAACGGCACGATGGAATAACCGCGGCTGGTAAACTTGCGGGGAATACCCATGTTGGCTTCGGGCGTGAACGCGTTGTATGGGCGACCAAGCACGGCAATTACCGGGCGGTCGGCTTTCCTCGCGTCTTCGAGCGCTTCGTGGCCGAGTTTTTTCACCGCGTCAAAGTAAGCGTTCTGCATCGCAAAAGCTTTCGTGAACGCGGCGCGCAACTCGTCATCGCTGATGCCGAGCTTCGTTGTAATATCGCGGAACAGGTCAAGCGCCTTTTCTTCGCCGAACTTAAAGCTCACCACAAACGGTAGCCAGCGTTTTGGGTCGATGTCCGGGAACGCTTTTTCGATGTAGTACGGCAGCGCTTGCGTAATCGGACAGAAGTTCGCGTGAACTTTTTCCTCGTAGCTCGCCATATCGCGGAAGTGCGGCAACAGCACAAAGTCCGCGCCCTTGTCGAGGCAGTCCTGCACCGCGCCGTGCGCGATCTCGGCGGGGAAACAGTAGGTCGATTCCGCGCGCGCGACACCTTCGTGGACAACTTCGGTTGAAAGGAACGTCTTGATGCCGAGTTCGTGGAAGAACCATGTGTACAGCGGGTACAGCGTGTGAACTGAAAAACTGCGGGGAATGCCGACTGTGTAATTGCGTTTATAGGTTTGCCCTTCGCTCACCGGAGCTGCAAATTCCTCGAACAGCATTTTCTGCCGCCGCTCAACGTAGTCAAACACCGGAACGTCTTTTACCTGCTTTCGCATATTGGTGTATTTGTTGCAACGCCCGCCGAACGAATACTTGCGCCCGGAAACATTTAAAAGCTGAATCGGGCAATAGTTGTCGCAGCTCTTGCAGGTAAAAATTTTTTCGTAGCCAATCTCGTTGCCAAGCACTTCGTCGATAACCAGCGGGTGTTCTTCGAGGAACCCTTCGGCGTGTTTGCGTTTTGCAAGCAGGGCAACACCGAAACAGCCCATCAGTTCAGGCGAAGGCGGCACGAGGATTTCCTTGTCAAGGAACATCGCAAACGCCAGCGGCACGGCGGGGTTTTTCGCAACGCCGCCCTGCAAAAAGATTTTACCGCCGATGGTGCGGTTTCCAACAACGCGGTTTACATAGTTAGCAACAATCGAGCAGACAATACCCGCGATAATATTTTCACGGCTTGCGCCCTGCTGAATCGCCTTGCGGATGTCGCTGTTGATAAACGCCGAACAATGCTCGCCGAACTTCAGCGGCGCGTCAGCGTTCAGCGCGATTGGACCGATGTCTTTCGCGTGCTGAATCGAAAGGTCGCCCGCCGCGCTCTCTTCAAGAAACGAACCAGTTCCGGCGGAGCAAGCTTCGTTCATCGCGTAGTCAATCGGCACACCGTTTTTCAGCAGCACGTACTTCGCGTCCTGCCCGCCGATTTCAAAGATGGTTTCTACGCCGGGATCAAAGTACGTCGTACCAACCGCGTGCGCGATAATTTCGTTGTAAACACCGGGGGTTTCCAGGAACATCCCCAAAATCTCGCGGCTGGATCCCGTGGTAGACACGAGGCGTATATCGATGTTTTTGTCGCCCGTATCGGCGAGCGCTTTATCCTGCACAATCCGCAAGCACTCTTTCAGAGCTTTCACCGGATCGCCGTGAGTTCGCCCGTAGTGGCTTGCCGCGATCTCCTCAGTTTCCATGTCGATGAGGCACACTTTCGTAGTTGTCGAGCCGCCGTCTACGCCCAGGATGTACTTATGCCCGGTGCGGACTTTGCCTTCCGTTTTTTCAAACGTTTTTACCTTGCCGGCCCAGTCTTTCAGCGCGCCCAGCGTGCCGAAGCGAATCTCGTTGGGCTTCAGCAGTTTATCCGCAGTCGGCAGCGGCGAGCCGGAATCCTTCGCCAGAACAGCCGCGCCCATCGCCTCAAAAACGTGGGCGGTTTCGGGAATAATAAACTCAATCTGCGGCGCTTTCTCGCGGATAAAGCGAATGATGTGGCGGTTCAGCGTGATGCCGCCAATCAGCACAACTTTCCCGCTCGTTACCTTCGCCCGTTTCAGGAAGTCGATAACCTTGACCGCCATTACATCGGACAGCGAAAGAACAATGTCGTCTTTCGTTGCCTCCCGCTTGTTCAATCGGTGCGTGCAGTCGCTCTTCATAAACACCGAACAGCGCGTAGAAAGGGCGTGAACGTGCGCATCATCGGACACCTGGTCGATTTCTTCGAGCTTCATGTTCATGCGGCCAAGCTGCTGTTTCAGGAACTCGCCCGTGCCGGAGGCGCACTTGTTGCCAGAGAAGTTGTTGATAATCTTCCCGTCAGAATCCAGCGAGTAGACAATCAAGTCCTCCCCGCCCATACTCACAACCGCGTTTGCATTGAGCGAAAGCACGCGCAACGCCGCCTCAACGCACAACGGCTCCAACGTTCCAGCCGCCTCGAACATAAACCGACCCTCATTGCCCGTTACCAACGTCGGGATTCCCACAGGAAAATTCCCTTCGTTTAACAAGCGATGAGTTGCCGCCGCAAAGTCCCCTTCGTGGGACAGCGCGGCACTCCAAACCGGTAAACCGTCATCAACAAGCACCATCTTGAGACTTGTCGAACCTATGTTGATACCTAACGACTTCATAAAACACCTCACCTGGAAAATGTGTTATATTGCATTTTACTTCAAACTGAAGCTTGACATCAATATGTACATGGAAAAAAGCGTGCTTCGATCAAAAAAGGTCTTGCATATTTTTTTGAAGTACGATAAGATAATAACAGTTATCATTACTAGTTGCAATAGCCTAACACCATGCGCTTCAGCACGTTCAATGTTAAGATAAGGGGTCAATATGCTCGAAAGAAGGCATAGCAAAAAAAGGGATGCCGTACTTGAATTCATTCGTTCCTCGACAATCCACCCGACAGCCAAGCGGGTATACGAGCAGCTAAAACCCCGTCTGCCTGACTTGTCGCTGGGGACAGTGTACCGGAATATTAAAGTCCTCAAAGACGAGGGGCATTTGTCCTCGGCGGGGATTGTGCAGGGCGAGGAGCGCTTTGAAGGCAACCCCGACCCGCATCCGCACGCGGTATGCAAATGCTGCGGGCTGATAATCGACGTGCCGCCTGACGAGAAAGCGGCAACAGGAGTTTGGCATCCGGTAAGCATACCCGGCTTTACTGCCGATTTGCGAGACACGGTGTTTTATGGTTCTTGTTCTCTTTGTACTAAAACTACGACCTTGGGTCGATAGTATATATTTTTTAAGGAGTTTTATATGAAGAAATGGGTTTGTACAATTTGTGGATACGTTCACACAGGTGATCAGCCGCCCGCCAAATGCCCCCCCTGCGGAGCGCCTGCCGAGAAGTTTAAAGAGCAGGTTGCCGGCGCTGGTTTTGCCACCGAGCACGTCGTAGGCGTTGCCAAAGGTGTGGATGCCGAGATTATCGAAGGTCTGCGCATGAACTTCAACGGCGAATGTGCCGAAGTTGGCATGTATCTGGCTATGTCCCGTGTCGCTTTCCGCGAAGGCTATGGCGAAATTGGGATGTACTGGGAAAAGGCCGCTTTTGAAGAAGCCGAACACGCCGCGAAGTTTGCCGAGCTGTTGGGCGAAGTGCTTACCGACAGTACCAAGAAGAACCTTGAGATGCGCGTAGAAGCCGAGCACGGTGCCTGCGCGGGCAAGATGGGTCTTGCCAAACTCGCCAAGGAAAAAAACCTGGACGCCATCCACGACACCGTTCACGAAATGGCAAAAGACGAAGCCCGCCACTGCGCAGCATTCAGGGGCTTTTTGAACAGGTGCTTTAAATAAGGCGCGTTACGTGCAGGCTTTAAGTCTGAGAATCTAGATTACAAAGGGCTGCCCAAACCAAGGGCAGCCTTTTTTATATATGGAACCGTGATGCCTCAAAATAAAAAACCTAACCATAACTATATGGCTTGAAGTGCTGCAACAGCGAGGGATTGCACCCCAACAAGTTCCTTTCCCCTGGTAAGCGAAATCAGAGCGTCGACGGTCTAATGGACTTCCCTTTGAAGGGCAAGCGAATTGTACGACTGATACCTTTGGGCAAGTTCTGTCTTAATTTTTTGCATTCAATTCAGGCGAAGCAAGAAGCCTCTGATACTGTCTAGACTTGGTAAACAGGATATGCTGAAGGCGCACCATCGAAGGAGAGCAGAATCGATAAATTCCGAGCTGTTATCGGAATCCATTCCTAAAAACGAGAACGCGGGAGGGGTGATTTGATGTTAGGCATCTCCTGTAGAACCCACTTATGTGCCTTATTCAGCAGCGGACGCAGCTCTGTCCAGCCGGAATAGACATCAGTAGCCGATAACATCAGGTAAAACTACCCTGAATCGGTATGACTGCAGTGATGAACCGTGTCGATTTCGAAAAAGCCCGGCTTTTTATCAGCGTTAGCGTAATAAACGCGGATAGGGATTTGCTTTTTCAATAGATTTCCTGGCTTGGTGTTGCTTTTCCCCTTGAACGCGAGATCTTTTTTGTCCGCTTTCAGCTTCCTGCCGATGGTGACGGGACTGGCTTTAATGAGCAGGTACTTGACTTCAGAGGTAATGCCGAACGGTTTTTCCAAATGCTTGATCTGCCCCCTGATGAACTGGGCGAGGATTTTCCCGCACCAGTACCAGAAGAATATTCAGAGCGCTATGAGCGTTTTGCTAAACTCTTCCATAGTGTGTTGGCTTTCTGCCTCTTCCTTTTTTCCGTTTCCCTGTGGAAGCCTTAAGCCTTGCGGTTTTGCCGTCCAACTGAACCATTGAGTTTTTCCCCGATGTTGCCAATTTGTGAATAAAATACCCCGCTGCTCTGCGGCGGGGTATTTTATTTTATGAGGCATCTGTTTCTTACGCTTAGGTTTTTTGAGGCAACGGGGAATGGAAAATTATTGTCCCAAATGATAAAATAGTGGGCAGGAACGGAGGGGAGTATGAGTGAAGTACAATGTCCAAAATGCGGCAGAACCGACAAACAAAACAAGAAAGGCTTTACTGCGGTTGGCAGCCAGAGGTATTTTTGTAATGTCTGCCACTATAAGTACACGCCTGAGCGC
>WQZT01000113.1 GCA_009780595.1 Treponema sp.
CGGCCAGCAGCCGGGCGGCCAGCGCCAGTCCCGCCCCGGCGACCAGCAGCAACAGCAGCGCCGCGATAATCAACAGGCGCGCCGCCAGAGAAGAAATAAGGGTAACGCCGAGCCAGAGGTCAGCGGTCTGGAGATTTGCCAGCTTGTGGATTTCGGAGCGGATTACAAAAAACGCCGCCGCGCCGATAACGAGCATTTTGAACACCGATTTGACAAAGTTAAAAACTCCTTCCATAGAAAAAATCTTGCCGAAGTATTTGTCAAAGCGCGGAAGTACCTTCGTAAAATCCGGCACGAGCGGCTTGGTGGTAAAATGAAACCCCACCTGCACGATGTTGGAAAAAAGCCCCGCCACAACTGCCACAACCAGCAACGGCAGCACAATCCGTGCGAAGTAATTGAGCACCACGCCCGCCGCAACTCTGTCGGCAAGCGGGTCAAGGATGTTTATCCGGGTGAAGAAAAACCTGACCATCTCCACGCAATTTCTGAGTATCCACGGCGCAAGAATGATAAGCGCAATTGCCGGAAGCAAAAGCCCCAGCGCCGCAGAGAATTCCTGGCTCTTTGCAACCCTGCCCTCTTCGCGCGCCTTGCGGTACGTTGTTTCGGTCGGGTCAAACGTGCGCCCTTCGTCCTCAGCGGCGAACCACTGGAGATCCATCGCCAAAGCGGTGCGGTACAGTTCGTTCCCGGAGAGCGGGGCGCGGAGGGCGGCGGCGCTGGCAACACTGCTCATAGTAATCCCCCGGCGGCGATGCGGTCGCCAATGCGAATGTAAAGCGTCTGGATAGTCTGAAATCCCGCGCCGATAATTCTGCTGAAAGCCCCGGTCATAAACGGGAGCGCGGCAAAAATAATCAGGAAGGCGGTCATTATCGAAATGGGGAACCCTTCCGAAAGAATGTTGATTTGCGGCGCGGCTTTTGAGATGAGCCCGGTTGTCAGGGAAACCAAAAACAGCGTTCCCAAAATCGGCAGGGAAATGATGACGGCATCCAGGAAAAGCCGGGAAAGCCCCGCCAGCATCATCGAAACAATGTGATCCTTGCCTGAAACTAAACTCATCACGTTGATGGATTGCAGGGAACGCCAAAAACCGCCGAGAAAGAGATCGCGAAAACCGTCAATCGTAACAAATACCAGCATCGCCACAAGGTTGAGGTACTGCCCCAAGAGCGGGTTTTCTATCTGCGCCAACGGGTCAAACGTCTCAGAGGCGCCAAACCCCATTTGCAGCGAGAAAAATTGCCCGGCGGTGGCAAACGCGGCGAAGATAAGCACCAGATAAAAGCCGATGATGATGCCGATCAGCGCTTCCCCGATGACGAGGAACGCAAAATTAAGCCCGAACGGAGCGATAACCCAATCCCGAACGAGCGCTGAGGAAAACGATGTGTACGCGGCAAACCCGGCAAGCGCGATTTTTGCCGCCTGCGGGACGGCCTCAGATCCCAAAAGAGGGGCGATTTGGATCATCGCAAACGCCCTCACTGCAATCAGGAGGAATGCGGGAGAAGCGGCAAGTATTTCTGTTACAATGTTCTCCTCAAACAACGCTTAACTCCCTTTCGTCAAATTTCAGCGGGTCATAGAAGGTATCTGCCGAAACAGTTCTATGGTATAATCGCGCAGGATACTAAACCCCAAGCCTCCAAAAAAGGCCAGCACTAAGAGAATGGCGATTACTTTCGGCACGAAGGTCAGCGTCTGCTCCTGAATCGAGGTTGTCGCCTGCAAAATTGCAACAACAAGCCCGACAACCAGCGCGCTCAAAAGCAACGGAGCTGCCAGCATGAGAACTTGAGCAATTCCGCCTCGCAAAAGAGCCGTAATATCGCCAATACTCACCGGAAGCCTCCTACCCAAACGAGCGGATCAGTTGATCCGTCAGCAGCCCCCAGCCGTCAACCAGCACAAAAAGGATGAGCTTAAACGGCATCGAGATCATTATCGGGGGCAACATGATCATACCCATCGACATAAGGGCGCTGGCGACCACCATGTCAATAACAATAAACGGGATAAACAGCAGTATCCCGATTCTAAACGCAACCGTTAGTTCATTGAGAATAAACGATGGAATCAGCACGTATGTCGGAACATCCGCCAGCGTGTTGGGCGCGTCAAGCCCGCGCATCGACATAAAAAGGCGTATATTTTCCCGCCCAACGCGGTTCTGCATTTGGCGGAACATAAAAAGCCGCAGGGGACCTTCCGCCTCCTGGTACGCGGTCTGAATATTGATTTGCCCATCCGCCAAAGGGCGAAATGAGTTTTCGTAAATATCAGAGAACGTTGGCCACATAATAAAAACAGTCATAAAAAACGCGACACCCATCAGCACCTGCGTAGGCGGAACTTGCTGGAGGGACAGCGCCCGCTTAATAAAGTCCAGCACGATAGAAACGCGGAGAAAGCTCGTCATGAGAATGAGAATGCTCGGCGCAAGGGAAAGTATGGTGAGCAAAAGCAGCAGTTGCAGGGAAAAGGCGACTTCCTGCCCGCTTTCGGGGTTTCTGATGGTGAGATCGATAAAGGGAACGCCGCCGGGCATTGGCGGCTGGGGAACGGCTACCGTTCCCGGCGTGAATGTTCCGGGAAACGGCGGCTGTGCCGGTCCGGTTTGAGCGTTGATCCCGTGCGGGGCGGCGGCAAGGAGAAGCACAATTGCCAGAAAAACAGCGGCCTTCATCAAAGCCCCCTGAGCCTTTCTCGCTGCTTGTGCAAGCCCTCGCTCAGCGAAGAACCGTCGGCGAAAAGCCCGCCCTCTGCCGCCTTCCGCACCGAAGCCGCTTGCGAGGGTGAAGATGCCGCACGGGGTTTTCCGCGCAAACGCTGCAAAAGGGAGTTAAAGTCGATCAAACCTTTCAGTTCCGCCTCTGCATTTCGGCGGGCGTCGTCGAGCAAAAGGGTTTCCAGCGTTTCGGCGTCGTCAATTTCAGAGATGAGGTTCAAGGCGCCAGAACCGCCGCCGACCAGCCACGCTTTCGAGCCGACGGAAACAACCGCAGCAAAGGTGTCGCTTGAAAGGGGTGTGCGGGCAAGGAGCTTCAAGTGCGGATCGCGCTTTTCCTGCGGCTTTGCAAGGCGCTTTACGAAAAAAACCACGCCGTAAATTGCCAGAGCCGCCAGCGCAAGAACAAGCACCATGCGGATAACAACAAAGCCCCCTGCGCCGCCTGAAACCAGCGTGGCGGGAAGCGGATCGTCGAAAAGGATGGCATCTTCAGCACGGGGCTCAGGCGGCACTTCTGCCACCTGCATCTCCGGCGAGGTAAGTTCCGCGCCCGGCATGGCATCGAGCGCCTGCGCCGACAGCACAGACGTAGCACCGAGAAAATGGATGCAGACACAGAGTGCCGCACAAAAAGCAGCGAAATGAAACCGTATGGTTTTCAGTTTCTCCCCTCCCAAGTTAAAACTGACTAATAGCTATGATATACTATAGCATAGAACTACATTTTTACGCTAGTGGCTTGAATACTTTTTTACGGAAATCAATTTTTTTATACAGCGCAAAGATTTGATTTCAGTGGGTAGATGCGGTTCCATATTGGAAAATCCTCTCAAACGCGGTATACTGTCAGAATGTATAGCACGTTTATTGCCTACGTTTTGTGGGCTGTCTCAGGCTTCGGTGCTCTGGGGTTTCATCGATTTTATCTGGGGAAAATTCCCAGCGGTATTTTGTGGATGTTTACTGGCGGGCTGTTTGGGATTGGGGCGATTTATGATTTTTTTACGCTGTCGGGACAGGTGCGAACGGCGAATATGGAAAAAGCCCTTCTCAATAACATGAACACGATGCTCCACCATGCTACCGTGAAAAAAAACCGCCCCGAACGGGCAGTGCTGAAACTTGCCCGCGAAAACAAGGGCATTGTTACCATCAGCGATGCCGCGCTGGATGCCGGCATTCCCATCGAGGAGGCGAAGAAACTGCTTGATGCGATGGTCAGCAAGGGCTTTGCCGAACTGCGCGTGCGGAAAAGCGGCACGATTGTCTATGCTATCCCCGATATGATAGATAAAGACGAACCGTTGGAGGACTTTTAATCGATCTCAATCGATTTTTATGAATTTTTAAAAATTTATTAAAGTAGTTTTGGGTGCTGTCGATAATTTATATGTCGGGTGCGTAGTTCCCCTCCCAATCACTACGTATCCGGTTGCCTCAAGGGCAGGGCCTGTTGCGAACTTGATTTGCAGCAGGCTTTTTTTATATCCGCCGCCAATTTTCTTCTATAATATAAATATAATATTAGACTCATGTTCGCGCCCTTGACATAGATTGCCCGGCTGTCGTAGGATTGCTGTATGAGTTCAAGGAATTCTTCCCTGCTGTGCGGGATTGCAATACGTACGCTTGCGGCTCTGACGGTTATTCTAACGATCGTCATCGGGGTGGGGCTGGGATTGTCCCTCGCCGAGACAACAAATATCAGAAATCAGGAAAACTTTCTCGAATTCGCGCTGGCGCTGCCAACGAGGATTCTCGATATAAACGGCAACCTTGTTACGGAATTTGCCGCCGAAGAACGGCGGACGCTGGTTGCTGTCAGCGAATTGCCCCAGCACCTTGTCAACGCGATTATTGCCCGCGAGGATCCGCACTTTTTCAGCCATCGGGGGTTCAGTATGCGGGCGATTGGCCGTGCCGCGTTCGGCAAGCTCACGGGGCGGAACTTAGGCGGTGGCTCGACAATCACTCAGCAGATCGCCGGAACGCTCTTTCTTGACCGGAGGGAAATGACAGTCCGCCGGAAGATTATCGAACTGTGGTGGGCGATTCAGATGGAGCGCCGCTTCACAAAAAACGAGATTCTCGAACTGTACCTCAACCAGATAAATATGGGGCCGGGAGTTTACGGAGTTGAAGCCTCCAGCCAGTTCTTTTTTGAACATAGCGCCCGCGAAGTAACGCTGGCGGAGGCTGCGATTTTGGCGATTCTGCCTTCAAGCCCTACCCGCTACAATCCTCTGAACAATCCCAACGATGCTATGAACCGCCAGCGTTTCGTGCTGGACAGAATGGTTGACCTTGATTTTATCACTTCGGAGGAAGCCGAATCTTCGTTCGAGGAGTTTTGGGGCAACTTCGACTTTACGCGAGCGTCTATGGCGGCGTATTTTATGCGCAAAGACGCAGCACCGTGGTTCAGCGAGCATGTTAGCCGCGAACTGACATCGCTCATGTACGGCTCGATGGATTTTCACCGCGATGGGTTTACGGTTCACACGACGCTGAACCTTCGCCACCAAGAGGCGGCTGAGCGCTTAATGGCGGAGGGGCTTGAACGCGCTAACGCGGAGGCGACACGGAACGCTGGGCGGAACTTTGACGAGGCGGAGAAAACGTGGCGGCCTATTGTGGGCTTGCTTTCGCTATACTTCAACCTCGATCAAATTCACTCGACATCCGATGCCCAAAACGTTCAGCGGGCGATTGACCAGTATAACCGAATCGTGAATCCCGTTGTGGATGCGGCGGCGCTGCTCTTTGGGATTCCGGAGCTGAAACCTGTTACCAATGTGAGTTTCGCCAACCTCAGAACGATAGCCGAGCGGAGCATTGTCGAAGGGGCGCTGATTACCATCGAGAACGACACG
>WQZT01000114.1 GCA_009780595.1 Treponema sp.
GAAGTTGTCGAGCAGGCGCTTGTCGTTTTGGAAAAAGTCGCCACGCGTTTTGGGCCCACGTTTTCGCATAAATCCGCCCTTGCCGGCGGTTCCCCCATCGACGCCCTGGGCCCGCCCCGCCCGGATGAAACGCTGGAACTGTGCCGCTCCTCCGACGCGGTGCTGCTGGGCGCGCTGGGCGGCTGGAAGTGGGACACGCTCCCCGGCGAGCAGCGGCCCGAGCGCGGGCTTTTGCGCCTGCGGGAAGAGCTCGCGCTTTTTGCCAACCTTCGCCCCGCGATGCTCTTTGCCGAACTTGCCGACGCTTGCCCGCTGCGAGCCGATCTTGTCGCGGGCGGGATTGACCTTGTGGTTGTGCGCGAGCTTACCGGCGGGATTTACTTTGGCGAGCGCGGTTTTCGCGACACGCCGTTGGGACGCGCCGCCTTTGACATCGAACAGTACTCCGAAGGTGAGGTTCGCCGAATCGCCGAAACAGCGTTTGCGCTTGCGATGAAGCGCCGCAAGCGTGTTACCAGCGTTGACAAGGCGAACGTTCTTGAATCGTCGCGCTTATGGCGCAAGGTTGTTACGGAAACGGCAAAGAATTATCCCGAAGTTGCGCTCAGCCACCTGTACGTTGACAACGCGGCGATGCAGTTGGTTTCGTCTCCCAGCCAATTTGATATTATCCTTACGAACAATATTTTTGGGGACATTCTTTCCGATGAAGCCAGCGTCATAACCGGCTCGATTGGAATGCTGCCGTCTGCCAGCCTTGCGCGCGGGGATTTCGGCATGTACGAGCCGATTCACGGCTCCGCGCCGGACATTGCCGGGCAGGACAAGGCAAACCCGATGGCAACAATCCTTTCACTCGCGATGATGCTGCGCTGCACCTTCTCGCTGCTGGAGGAAGCCGCCGCCGTGGAAGCCGCCGTGCAAAGCGTTTTGCGCAAAGGCTTTCGCACCGCGGACATTTACCGCAGCGGCGAAGGCAAAACGCTTGTCGGCACGAAAGAGACCGGGCGGCTTATCGCGGCGGAGATTGGCTAATTCGCCTTTGGCGAATTAGCGCTTGCCTCTCATCAGCAGGAGGGATTTATGAAACGGATGATTATTTTTGTTTGCGCAACAATTTTTTTGACATCGAATATTATAGCGGAAACGCACGATGTTTCAAACACGATGTATGTAATTGCATCGCCAAGCTTGCGGGTAAGAAATTCGCCGGGCATTGATGCTGAAGTAATAGGAAGATTGCCATTCTTGACAGAAGTCAATGTTATAAGAGAAGGCGACTATGATTTTGTTGATTCGATTGCCAAGTGGGTCTATATTGACAAGCCAATAGAGGGCTGGATATTTTCCAGCTACTTGACAGCGGTCAACATTGGAGAAAACATCAAGCTTCGTGAAGGCAATAATGATCGCGAGCAGTTTTTTGGGACATGGGTTTATAGTCGGACTTCTCGTGGCGAAACATGGGTCGATACACTTACGATTTCCGAATCACATATTATTGATGGGCAAGAATCCTTCATAGGAGGGGATACACAGGCAGACTATTCTGAATATTATGGTCTTACAATAATTGGCTGGACTCCAATTCATAACACAGACAAAGCAACGATGGAACAATTTCCCAATGGTTATTTAGTTATCTATACCTGGGATTCCATAGCTAAATTTAAGACAATTTTTCTGTCCAAAGACGGCAAGAGCCTGTTCCTTGGGAGAATAGATGACGATGGCAAGCCTGTGGAATATATAAGGCAGCAGCTGTAATTTTCCAGAGCGGAAGTAATGCCCAAGGCGACAATAATGCAGGTGGGTAAACTAAAGAATTGCTGATTAGTCATTGCGCTACCTTGACAAACATAAATAACAACAATAATAATGCTAAATAGTTTGGTAAGGATTATCTAATGAGGAGTTAATAGAAGTGTCGATGAAAAACAAAGTAGCCGATCGGATGAGTTTATTGCGGACAGAGTCTGCGTTCCAGATTTTGGCGCGCGCCAATGCGCTGGAGGCGCAGGGAAAGAGCGTTGTCCACCTGGAAATCGGGCAGCCGGATTTCAGAACCCCGCAGCATATCATTGAGGCGGCGTGCCAGGCGATGAACGAGGGCAAAACCGGCTATACTCCTACGCCGGGCATTCCCCACCTGCGCCAGGAAATCGCGCGGTACTGCCACACCTACAAAAATGTTGAGACCTGCGAGGAGGAAATTGTTGTCGTTCCCGGCGGCAAGCCCGTAATGTTTTACACGATGCTGATGCTGGTGCAGCCCGGAGACGAAGTTATTTACCCCAATCCCGGCTTTCCTATTTACGAGTCGCTCATCCGCTTTTGCGGCGCAAAGCCCGTGCCGATGCCGCTGCTTGAAAAAAACAACTTCAGCGTTGACTTGGAACAGCTCAAGCGGGATATAAACGATAAAACTAAACTCATCGTCATCAACAATCCCGGAAACCCCACGGGCGGCGTCATCCCCAAAGAGGACATCGCCGCCATCGCCGATATGATTCGCGGCAAGGGCATTTACGTGCTTTCTGACGAGATTTACGACCGCATTTACTTCAGTGAAAAACCGCTTTCCATTGCCGCGTTGCCGGGAATGAAGGATTGGACGATCATTCTTGACGGCTTTTCCAAATCCTACGCGATGACCGGCTGGCGTTTGGGCTATGGCGTGATGAACAAGGAACTGGCGGAGCATATGACGATGTTGATGGTGAACTCCGCCTCCTGCGCCGCCTCGATAACACAGTGGGCGGCTCTGCAAGCCCTCTCTGGCCCGCAGGATGCCGTTACGGAAATGGTGCAAGCGTTCCGCCAGCGGCGCGATTACCTTGTCGCCGCGCTCAACACCATCAGCGGCGTAAATTGCGCCCTGCCCGGCGGCGCGTTCTACGCGTTCCCCAACATTTCGTCATTCGGCATCCCGGCTGAAGAATTTGCCACACGCCTACTGGACGAAGCCGGAGTCGCCGCCGGGTGGGGAACAGCATTTGGCGGTTTCGGAGAAGGCTTTCTGCGCTTTTCCTACGCAAACTCACTTGAAAACCTGAGAATCGCAGTCGAGCGGATGGAAAAATTCTGCAAGGGATTACGGTAAACCGCGTTGTACTAAACGGCGTTTGCGTTTGCCTTTTCTCTACGCCGTTTATTCAGACTGGAGGATAGTACGAACAGGGAACAAGCGGAATACAGGGCTCTGTGCGATGCGCTTGCAGCCTTGTCGGAAAAATACTCGCTGCGAAAAACGGAACTGCGGGCAATCCTCGAACAAGCGGCAGTAGCGCGGCGCAATGCCCTGTCCGTCCTACTGGTGGCAAACCGGCTCACGCGGCATTTAACCGCCGGGCAGCGCCGAGCCGCCGGGATTGACTACAGCCTCAGCGACATACAAGCGCGGATAGCAGAGGCACAGCCGATTCCGGCGGCGGCGGTGCAGAACAGCGGGGAACAGGTGGAAGATGATCCCGATTATGCCGCGCTTGTGCCCGCGCCCGCCGATAACGTTAGCTTGCCTGAACTGAAGCGGCGCGAACTTGCAACACTGATGCTCATTGACAACGTTAAACAAAAACTCCTGCAGCTTGACATTCTGGAACTGCGTTGCCGGGAACTGATGCTGTCGATAAACAAAGCTATGGAAGCTTTCACATACGAGTCAGCCGTCATACACCGGAAGATTTACCCCTTCGGCATTTTCAGCCGCCTGCACCGCAAGCTCCACCTCCTGTTTGGCGGCGCGTACTTTGCCCTCCGCGATTTGCAGGAGATTGCTGCCCTCGGCGCAATCACAGGCTGTATTTTAAAAATTGCCGATTCTCGTATATAATCTTGTGTATAATAGTGTATAATAATAACAAGGAATAACAATGCAGGACAAGGAAATTGCACAGGCGCTGAAAGACAACGGTCCCATCCCCGCTGAAGAAATTCGGCGGCTTTTTGAAATGCTTTTGAAATGCAAGAGAGAAACCGAAAAAACCCGGCGGGAAACCGAAAAATACCAAGCGATGAAAGAAGTGATGGTGGCAGAACTTACCGGAAAGTACGCGTTGTACGAATCCCTTTTCGCGCGTATTTTTTCAGAGCGGGCGCAGGTGATAAAAAAGGACTTTGAAATTATTGATGCGGGAATCAAGCAGAACAACCGCGACCTCGTCAACGCCGGAGTATCCAGCCTTTCCACGATTGTGTGCGCCAGTCCCGTTCTGGACATGGAAAAACTCCGCCGAATGTTGGAATAAACCACGCAGAAAAATAGCAGGGAGCCAAAGCCTTCAATCGGGCAACCCGGAGACGATTTTTTCAAAAAAAGACTTGACGTACGTATGTTTTATATGTATATTGTGTTATGACGGCTAGAGAAGTTTTAAGGCTGCTCCGAAAAGACGGCTGGTATCAAGTTGCCCAGCGCGGCTCTCACATTCAATTGAAGCACTCAAAAAAACTGGGCAAGGTGAGTGTAGCAAACCACAAGGGCGATATTCCAGCGGGTACGTTACGCAGCATTCTTACCCAAGCCGGACTTATAGGACAGGAGACACAATGAAAAAACTTACATACCTAGCTGTTTTCGAGAAAAGCCAAACAGGGTTTGGTGTCTATTTTCCCGATGTTCCCGGCTGCATCACCTGCGGAGATGATTTTGCTCACGCTTTGCGTATGGCGGAGGAAGTTCTCGGACTGCACCTTTATGGTATCGAAAAAGATAGCGAACCGCTTCCTGCATCTACTGGCAACATTCCCGAACTTTCAAGCGGCGATGTAGTAGTTGCTGTCTCTGTATTCCCTACTATGGTAAAGGACGAGATGGAAAACCGCAGAGTAAGAACCTCTGTTACTATACCGCAGTGGCTTAAAGCCGCCGCCGAAGCTGACGGGCTGAATTATTCACGCTTGCTGGAATCTGCAATAAAAGAACATCTGGGTATTGCCTCTTAGTGATTAGAATTCAAGAGAATTAAACCTAAACAGGGAGGCTGTACACAGCTTTATCACCGCAGGGCAACCCATCTTTCACGACCATTGTGTTTTTTATTAGGCGTAGCCTTTGCGGTTTAATACCGCGCGGCTTGCCGCGGTTCCTGCTGGGATGCGGGGGATTTGTTCCCCACATGTGCAAAGATTTCAAGGTTGAATCTTCGATACCGCAGGGCTTGCCCTAGCGGACTAAGATAGGCGGCGGCATCCGCAAATCTAGCAAGTATACAGGCGTATCAAGCGGGGATATTGCTTGCTAGAACATTAAGCAAAACAAAAAAGCTGCTTCTATTAATACGGGAATCGTATCAAGAAAACATTGTATCTGCTGACAATGCAGTGATAGAACAGCCGCCCATTGTTGAAAAGATACCAGAACCAAATATTTGACTAACTCAAAGCGGAATGGAACAAGGCAAGGGGTACATAATCCTACGTCTATTCCTAGCTTGATAATGCTGGGATAGGGGAGGAGGGCTGTTTTTAAATCGCCATTTCGCGGGCTTGTTTCCATGATGATGAATTTTTCAAGCCAATCATGAACAGTAATATCTTCTGCTTGGGCATGTCTTCTGAAAAGATAAGTGCACGATGCTATTTCTTTCAGGATAAGAAGGAAAATTCCA
>WQZT01000115.1 GCA_009780595.1 Treponema sp.
CATACTCGCCGCTTTAACCCGAGCCACCAATTTGTACACAACGCTATTAAGAAAGGCGAACTGAATGTGCTGCAGATGAACGTGCAAACGTACTTTTTCAGGCGCACCAATATGAATGCGCTGGGGCAGCCGCGCTCGTGGACTGACAGCCTTCTGTGGCATCACTCCGCGCACACCATCGACCTTTTTGCGTACCAGACGCAGAGCCGGATACTAGCGGCGAACGCGTTGCAGGGCCCGATTCACAGCGAGCTGAAAATCCCGATGGATATGAGTATTCAGTTGAAAGCCGAAAGCGGCGCGGTCTGCACACTGTCGCTTTCGTTTAATAACAACGGCCCGCTTGGAACGTTCTTCCGCTACATCTGCGACAATGAAACGTACATTGCCAATTACGATGATCTCACCAACGGTGCGGGCAAGGTAATTGACCTGTCGGGCATTGCGACAAGTATGAACGGAATTGAACTTCAGGACAGGGAGTTTATCTCTGCCATTGTGCAGAAGCGCGAACCAAACGGCAGCATTCGCTCGGTATTTCCGTGCTATGAAGTGATTGCTAATTTAGAGCGGCAGTTGGCGCAGGGTTAAGGAAGGAGAACATCGATGTTGAACATACATAATGTTTCGCGGCTTGGGCTTGGTTGTATGGGTTTAAGCCACGCGTACAATACTCTGCTTCCGTTAGATGATGCAAAGTCATTTATCCGGCAAGCGTTTGAAATGGGGGTGAATCATTTTGACACTTCCAGTATGTACGGCTTGGGGGAAAACGAGCGGCTTTTGGGAGAGGCTTTCGCCGGTTGCAGGGACAAGGTTTTTATTGCCAGTAAAGGCGGACTCACCACTATTGATGCAAGCGGGAAAGAAGAGCGCGGTATCAATAACAATCCTGAAAACATCAGAAGGTCGTGCGATAAAAGTTTGCAGCGGTTAAAAACAGATTACATCGATCTGTACTACCTGCACCGTTGGGATAAAAAAACTCCCATCGAAGAATGTGTTGCTACGCTTGCAGAGCTTGTGAAGCAGGGTAAAGTTCGCGCGATTGGTTTGTCGGAAGTGAGCGCGCAAACGTTGCGCCGTGCGTGTGCCGTGCATCCGGTTGCCGCGATTCAGAGCGAGTATTCCCTGTGGACACGCGATCCTGAGGACGGGCTGCTTGACACCTGCAAGGAGCTGGGCGTGCGCTTTGTAGCGTTCAGCCCGCTGGCGCGCGGCTTTTTTGGCGGCAAGGTTTTTCGCCCAGACCCTTTTGCGAACGGCGATATTCGGCTGGGAATGCCGCGTTTCTGCGGGGATAATTTCGAGAAGAACAAGCAGTTGCTGCCCGCCTTTTACGCCCTTGCGGAAGAAGCCGGATGTACGACGGCACAAGTTGCGCTCGCATGGCTTTTGCACCACCGCCCGCATGAAGTTTCCGTGATTCCGGGAGCTACAAAGATGAGCCACCTGAAAGATAACTTGGGTGCACAAAGTATACGGCTGAGTGCAGATGTTATACAGAAGCTTGAAAAGCTCATCAATAAAGATACGGTGTCAGGCGATCGGTACAACGAAAAGACGTTCACCGAAATCGATCGATAATCGGTGATTGGTGATTGGTGAACAAATGATTTTGTAATTAGGAAATTCTGCCGTTGGCATAATTTCTTAAAAATATTTTTGTGGAGGTTTTTATGCTAAAGCGAAAAGAGATTCCGGGGACAACCCTCTTTGATGGGTCTGTCGCAAAGAATGGCTATGCACTGAATAAGATGTGCATGTCCTTCAATGAAAAGGAATGCCGCGACGAGTTTCTGAAGGACGAGGGAGCGTATTGTGACAAGTACGGTCTGAATGCCCAGCAGAAAAAAACAGTTCTGGCAAAAGACATTCTTGGTATGCTGGATGCAGGGGGCAATGCTTATTACCTTGCAAAGTTGGCTGGTATTTTCAAGCTGGATATGCAGGACATTGGTGCTCTGCAAACCGGAATGACAAAAGATGCATTCAAGCAAAAGCTTGTTGATGCGGGGAGGGACTAACATGGCAAAAGTTATAGGAATGTTAAACGTAACACACGTTCCGTCAATAGCGGGAGCTATTCAGGGCAAGAAGTATGATGATCCATATTGGAAACCGTGGTTTGACGGTTTCCATCCGGTACATGACTGGTTGAAAACACTTAATCCTACTGTCGTTGTTATGTTTCACAATGACCACGGGCTGAACTTTTTCCTGGATAAACTGCCGACATTCGCAATTGGTGTTGCGCCAAAATACGATGTTGCTGATGAGGGCTGGAATATCAACCCCTTCAGGACTTTTGCAGGTCATGAGGAACTTGCGTGGCATATCCGCGAAGAGCTACACAAAGCGGAATTCGATATGGTAGTCTGTCAGGAGTACCTCATCGATCACTCTGTTACCGTTCCCATGGAATTGTGCTGGCCTGGCGTAACGCCCTCGTTTAAATTTGTACCGATTAACCTCAATACCATTTTGTTCCCGGTGCCGACAGCGTCGCGCTGCGAAAAATTGGGCAAGGTTGTTCACGCCGCTATTGAAAGTTTCGGTCCTAATGAGAGGGTTCTTGTTATGGGTACTGGCGGTTTAAGCCACCAACTGGAAGGCAAACGCGCAGGGCATATCAATAAGAAGTTCGACAAGGAGTGCTCGGATCACTTGGTAAACGACATCGAGTGGTTCAGGAAATTCACTTCCGAAGATATTGTCGAGCTTGCCGGAAGCCAGGGGTTGGAAGTCCTCAACTGGATTGCCGCCCGCGGCGCATGCCCTGCGAAGATGAAGGAAATCTACCGCTTTACGAAGATTCCGATCTCTAACACAGCAGGTAATATACTTTGTTTGGAACCTAGCTGATCATTTAATAAAAGAAGGAGGCCGCCGGCGTGGTATACGCTTGTGTACACGCCGGCATTTTTTTACAAGGAGAATAAAGATGAATTCGCAAAAGGCAATTCCCTGCTGTTTTATGAGAGGCGGCACTTCAAAAGGCCCGTTCTTTCTTGCGCCCGATTTACCGGATGATATTGAGCTTCGAGACAAGGTGCTGCTTGCAGCGATGGGTAGCCCTGACGCGCGGCAAATTGACGGAATTGGTGGTGCACATCCTTTGACAAGTAAAGTTGGCATTGTGAGCAAGAGCGCCGCGCCCGGCGTTGATTTGGAATTTTTGTTCGCGCAGCTTCAGCCCAACGGCGACAAGGTTGACACCACGCCGAACTGCGGCAATATGTTGGCGGCGGTAGTGCCTTTTGCGTTGGAGCGGGCGCTGGTTAAGGCAACGGGCGACACTTCGACCTTCCGCGTTCTTACGCTCAACACGGATATGCTTTGCGACATTACCGTGCAAACACCGAACGGTGTAATTGAATACGCGGGAGACACCGCGATAGACGGAGCGCCCGGCACGGCAGCCCCTGTAAAGATCAATTTTCTGGATACTGCGGGATCGGTGTGCAGCGGGCTTTTGCCCACGGGCAAAGTGCGCGATACGATCTGCGGCATCGACGTTACCTGCATTGACAACGGTATGCCGATGGTTATGATCGATGCCCGCAGCATGGGAATTACCGGCTACGAAACAGCGGCGGATCTCAACCAGAACGCAAGCCTGAAAAAGTCACTTGAAGAATTGCGCCTTGCTGCATCTGTTGAAATGGGGCTTGGCGATACAAAAGAAAAAAGTTACCCGAAGATGTGTATGATTTCCGAGTCGCAACACGGCGGAACGGTAAACACCCGCTGTTTCATTCCCCACGTTTGCCACGAGGCTGTTGGGGTTTTGGGAGCGGTAACAATTGCCACCGCCTGCGTCATGCCAGGCAGCGTGTGCGACGGCATTGCCCGCGTAGGGAAAGGGCTTTCTCAAAACATATCCGTCGAACATCCCAGCGGGGAGTTCACCATCGAGATGACTCTTGATGACAGCGGCAACGTAACCGCCGCGTCGTTGCTGCGTACCGCGCGGCTGTTGATGCAGGGTGAGGTGATGGTTCCGCGCAGCTTGTTTCAGTAGAGTTGCTGAGAAATCCTCAAATCGCAAATCCACACAAAGCCGACGAACGTTTCGCTAACTATTCCCCGTTGCTGAAAGGTGCAAAGTATTATAAAGTAATTATTAGGGCATGAGAGATAAAGGAGGAAAATCATGGCAACGTTAATTTCTGCTGATGACACATGGCTTATGTGGGCGGTGTTGTTTATTTTTGCGACAACCGCAATTTTTCTGGAGCAACGCTTTAAGTGGGCGGAGCGTATTTCT
This sequence comes from Treponema sp., assembly GCA_009780595.1. GTDB lineage: Bacteria > Spirochaetota > Spirochaetia > Treponematales > Breznakiellaceae > WRKT01. Next base: position 4,271 of record WQZT01000115.1, read on the forward strand.
GGCCCTGTCATCGGGCTTATTCTTGCGATAATTGCGGTCAATTTTCGTATATTGCCGACAGATTCCGCCGTGTACGATGCAGTGTGGACATATTTCATCCCGCTCGCAGTTGCAATGTTGTTGTTCCGCGCGGACATTAAAACGATAGTTCGCAATACTGGAAAAATGTTTTTTCTGGTAAACGTTGCATCGCTTGGAACTTTAATCGGAGTAATCATCGCGTTCTTTATATTCCGCGGGAAAATACCGGAACTTGATAAAGTAGCGGGTGTTATCACTGGCTCGTACATTGGCGGCGGTGTTAACCTTTTTGCCGTGGCAAGTTCCGTAAACATATCGCAAACAATGTTGAGCGCTGAAATTGTCGCGGATAACTTTATCATGGCGCTGGTTATTTTCTTAACGCTGTGGATGCCGACAAGCGCTTTTTTCCGCAAGCACTATCCGCACCCGATTGAAGATGAAATTGCCAAGCGCGGCACTGGAGGAAAAAGCGCCACAATGACAGCGCAGTTTTGGGGGCGCAAGGAAATTTCCCTGCTGGATATTGCGCTTACTGTGGGGACGGCGTTTTTGATTGTTGTCGTGGCGACAAAGATTTCGGGGTTGCTGGGAAGAGCGTTTGCCCCGGGTGAAGGTGCGGGCTTTTGGCAAGGTCTGCCTTCGCTCATATTTGGCAACCAGTACGTTATGCTGACTATTGTTTCAACGTTCGCCGTTTCACTGTTCCCCAAATATTTTGCGGGGCTGAAAGGGGCGCAAGAAGTTGGCACGTACCTTATCTATGTGTTCTTTGTCGTTATCGGCTGCCCCGCGAATATAAAAGACGTTCTGCTCAATGCGCCGTTCCTGTTCCTGTTCTGCGGAATTATTGCGGCGATGAATATTATCCTTAACCTTCTTGCAGGGAAACTGTTCCGTCACAATCTGGAAGAAATCAGTTTAACTTCAAACGCAAGCATTGGCGGCCCTTCAACAGCGGCGGCGATGGCAGTTGCGAAAGGCTACGACAAACTGGTTGTTCCCGGCATATTGATTGGTTTGTGGGGGTATATTATTGGCACTCCACTCGGCTTAATAATGTCTCGCTGGTTTGAACAATTTATGGAGTGACGGAACTCGTATGAATATTTGCGTTGCCGGAATTCCCAAAGCCGGCTTGCCCGAGGGATTTGTATATATCGATGAGCTTATTGACGACTGCGTTATCGATGCCAAGTATTGGGGAACGGACAATTTTTTAGGCTGTCCTGTTGACGGCTACAACCAGCCGCTCGTTGTTGCATCGCGCCCGGTGGCTTTTGCGTGCGTA
>WQZT01000116.1 GCA_009780595.1 Treponema sp.
AAAAAATTGCCCTGCACGATAGGGAAAAACGCGCCCCGGTATGCGCTGCGGTCAATCTCCGCATCCCAGCGCCGCCGCGCCCTGTCCATCCACAGCGACGTCGTTTGCAGGGCTTGCTCCGCCTCTTTGCGAGACGCGCCCCAACTGGTGCAAACGTCGAGCTGCATCTGAATATCGCTGCCCAGCGTCGCCTGCAATTCCACTACGCTTTCCGGTGTCAACAGGTGGTACGAGCCATCGATGTGGGAACGAAATTTAATACCCTCCTCCGTGATCTTCCTGAACGGGGCAAGGGAAAAAACCTGAAAACCGCCAGAATCGGTGAGTATATTCCTGTCCCAGCCCATGAAACGGTGCAGACCGCCCGCTCCGGAAATCACCTCCATACCCGGGCGCAAATACAGATGGTACGTGTTGGAAAGAATTATCTCAAAACCTATTTCTTTGAGATCCTCCCGCATCATCGCTTTCACCGTTCCGTTTGTCCCCACAGGCATAAAAACCGGAGTTTCAACCGTTCCGTGCGGAAGATGCAATGTGCCCGTTCGAGCCGCGCACGAGGAATCCCGACTGCTGACAGTAAAAATCGGCGGTATCATCATGTTTTTGCCGTCCTCACAAGCCCCAGCCCAAGCACGATAAAAAGCGCCACAGGAAACCACACGCCCGTTGCAGGATTGATGTAGCCTGACTGCGCCAACATCATGCTTATCATTTCGATAACGAAAAAAACAACCGCAGCCCCCAGACTTGCAAGCAAGCTCATGAGGAGAATGTTTCTCTTAAAACGCCCTCCCATCGAAATCGACAGGATCATCACGATAAAGGAAACCGAAGAAAATGAAAAACGGCGGTGGTAGTTCACAAGCGCTTCGGCAACGGGCAACCCGGTTGCGCGGAGGTCGCCTATTAAAAGGCGGGCGTCTTTGGCGCGAAGTTCCTCGACTGCCACCGTATTACGCCTGAAAATATCGGGCTCCTCGCGGAACTCGTCGGTAATTTCCAGAGTTCGAATATGCAATAAACCATCCTCCCATTCCCAAATAACAGGGTTGACAAACCTCCAGTGATCCGCGCTCCACACAGCTTGCGGCGCACGTATCAGAGAAAGCAAACGGCCTTCCTCGTCCTGCTCGATGATATTCACGCCGTTGAGGATTTGGGCGTTGTTGTCAAAAAAATCCACCGCGTAGATCAATGAGCCGTACCGCGCCCGTACAACAATGTCAGAGCGATTTTCCGGCGCTTCCTGATTCAGGAAAATACGGGTCAGCTCGTTTTTCATCCTCATCGTGGGGACAACTACCAGATCACTGAAAAAAAATGCAAAAAACGAGGCAATAAAGCCCAGCACAAGCAGCGGTATACTAAAACGCCAGAAGGGAATCCCCGAAGCAAACACCGAAGTCAGTTCGTTGCGGGAATAGAGGTCGCCCAGCGTGTAGGCGGAGGCAAAAAGCAGGGCGATGGGCAGGGCGTAGGCAAAACTTTGGGGGAGGTACAAAAAACTGGCGCGGAGAATATCCGGAGCCGAGACTTCGTTGTTCAGGTAGCGCACCAAATGGGCGAAGAGGTCGATTAAGGCAAGCAGCAGCATAAACATTGCCGCGGCAACTGCAAAAATGGGGGCAAATTGCTTCAGGAGGTATCGATCCAGCGTCATTTTCGTATCCTGACAACGCAGAGGATAAGCCCGATACCAAGCATCAGGGTGTTCGGCAGCCACATTGACCAAAACGGCGAGTGGCCAAAGCGGACACCGACGGTTTGTCCGCCCAAAAGTAGCGCCCAGTAAATAACCGAAATGAGAAGCCCGAGGATGAACCCAACCGTTTGCCCGCTTTTTTTCGAGAAAAGCCCCAGCGCGACCGACAAAAACACAAACGACAGTGCGCCAAAGGGCAGCGAAAACTTTTTATTAAACTCAAGCCGATGAATGAGCAGACTTCGCTCACCCCGAATCGTTTGGACAGCCTGATATTCACGTTCAAGGGCGGCGGAATACGTTTCGCGGCGGTTCCACGCGGCATTTTCAGGGCCAAGGCGCAAACTGTTTTCCAGGTTAAGCGCCTGCGACAAAACCCGGCTGTAGCGCCCGTCAAGCCGCTGCCGTTGGTCGGCAACACGAACGAGAATTTCCCGCCGCAGGTCGACGGAACTCATCTCCCGGGGGCCGATGGCGGTTATCGCCTGTATAAAATCTTCCTGCGGAACCCAGTAGCGCAGAAAGCCGCTGAACGCATAGTCGTAATCATCCCTGACAATCTCTCGGGAGGACACAAGGAACACGTTGTTGAGATCAAGGCTCAAGCCTTCCCTGCCGGCATCGATAAGTTCGGCCTGTTGCGCCATAATCAGGCGGCGCTGACCGTCGCCGGTTCGGTCTAAAATCAAAAGGTTGTCAATTTCCCTGCCGCTTACCGGCCCCATCACAACGACGGTTTCCCCGAAACGCTTGACGGAATTGGGTTGAAGTTCCAGCGCGGGCGTTGCAACAAGAATGCGGCGATACAGTCGCCCAAACTGTATCGTGCCAGCCGGAAGCAGAATGTCGTTGGCTATAAACGAAAGAAGTGAAATGAAAATCCCCACCGCGATAGCCGGAACAAATACCACACGGTACGAAAGCCCCGACGCAAGCATCACCAAAACTTCGTTGGCAGAACTGAGCCGCCCAATCGTCATGAGCGTTCCCATAAGGGAGGCAAACGGTGCGGACATCGCGATGACCGACGGCAGCGCAAAAAGAACAAGCAGGGCGACTTGGTACAGCGGAACCTGCTTTGCCAGAATCTCCCCTGCCATCAGGAGCAGGTGATTGACAAAAAAGGCAAAAAAGAAAAATAGAAATGAAACGGAAAATGAAAACAGAATATCTTTTATAAGATAACTAAACAGTGTCCATGAAATCCCGCGCTTCATGTTGTCTATGCTTGCCGGAGGCGCGCCGGGGGCACACAACGGCTGCCTGAGCGCAGCGTCGTTACGGCGCGGTTGTAATCCACTCTGATACATAGCCAGCCCTCTTTTTTCTCCGGTTATTCCAGCTATATTCCGGTTGAGCCAAAGCCCCCAGCACCACGCGCGGTATCCGAAAGCATCTCCGCCTCGACAATTGCGGCGCGAACAACCGGGGCGATTACCATCTGCGCGATCCTGTCGCCGTTTTTTACCGTGAACGGCTGGCTACCACAGTTGATCAGTAGTATCTCCACCTCGCCGCGGTAATCCGAATCTATCGTTCCCGGTGCGTTCACAACGGTAATTCCCGCGCGGGCGGCAAGCCCCGAGCGGGGTCTGACCTGCGCTTCGTAGCCGCTCGGTATTTCGACAAAAAGCCCGGTAGGAATCCTCGCCCGTTCAAGCGGGGCGAGGGTTATGTCCTCCGGTATAAAAGCGCGGATGTCCATACCAGCCGCGCCTGAACTTTCGTAGCGGGGAAGTGCCACATCGGGGCTTTTCCGCCGCACCCGCACAAGCGGCACGGCAGATACCGCACGAGCGCCTCCGTCGGCGGACTGTGCCGCCGCGCCAATCTCCCGTTCTTCAGGCATACCCTAACGGCGGCGGGAATCCCGCCTGTCACCTCGGTCGCCGTAGCGCCCGCCATCGCGATCTCCGCCGCGATCACGCCCGCCGCCGTAACGGTCGCCGCGATCCCGGCGATCACCACCGCCACCGTAGCCGCCGCGATCATCGCCGCCGCTGGGAGGAGCGCCGTCAGGGTCAATTGCGTCAATATAGGAAAGATTGAGCCTTCCCATCTTGTCGATCTCAAGGAGCTTAACCTGAATCTTGTCCCCTTCGTTGACAACATCGGTTACCAGCGCAACACGCTCGCGCGAAAGCTTGCTGATGTGCACCAAGCCTTCCTTGCCGGGAAGAATCTCAACAAAAGCGCCGAAATCCATAATCCGCTTAACCGTTCCGTCGTACACCTTGCCCACTTCCGGGTCAAGAACGATGCCCAGCACCGCCGCTTTCGCATCCTCGGCGTCTTTAGACGTTTTGCTGAAAATAGTTACCGTTCCGTCATCGTCGGTGTTGATCTTCACGCTGTACTGCTCGCAGAGCGCTTTAATGTTCTTCCCGCCGGGACCGATAAGCGCGCCGATTTTATCGATGTCGATGCGGAGCGTTAGCACTTTCGGCGCAAACTCGCTGATTGCCTGCGCGGGCTTGGAAATCGTGCTGTTCATTATCGAAAGAATATGAAGCCGCCCGCGTTTTGCCTGATCCAGCGCCTTCTGCATAATCTCGAAATTCACCCCGGCGATCTTTATGTCCATCTGAAAGCCGGTAATTCCGTCTTCTGTTCCGGCAACCTTAAAGTCCATATCGCCCAGATGATCTTCATCGCCGAGAATATCCGACAGCACCGCGTAGCGCGCACCGGGAGCGTTGCTCTCGGTGATCAGCCCCATCGCGATACCGGCAACGGGCTTTTTCATCGGCGCACCGGCGTGGAGCATTGCAAGCGTTCCGCCGCAAACCGTCGCCATAGATGACGAGCCGTTGGATTCCATAATCTCCGAAACAACCCGAATCGTATAGGGGAAAGCTTCCTTGCTGGGAACCATCGCTTCAAGCGAACGGCGGGCGAGATTTCCATGCCCAATTTCGCGGCGACCTGTTCCCATGCGCCCAACTTCGCCCACTGAATACGGCGGAAAATTGTAGTGCAGGATAAAATGCTCCCGCTTGTCGCCGTCTATATCGTCAAAAATCTGCTCGTCAAAAACCGTGCCGAGTGTCGTAACCACCAGCGCCTGCGTCTCGCCGCGCGTAAAAAGCGCCGAGCCGTGCGTGCGGGGCAGAATCCCCACCTCGCAGGTAATATTCCGAATATCCTCAGTTCCCCGACCATCAAGCCGCAGGTTCTTATCAAGAATATTCGACCTGAGTATACTGTACTGCATATCTTCAAAAAGGGCGTTAAACAGCTTTTTCTGCTTTTCGTCCTCCAGTTGGGCAGCGTACTGCGCGGCAGCATCGGACTTCACCTGCGAAATAGCACTGTGCCGTTCCTGCTTGCCCTTGATAAAACACGCTTCCTGCAAACGGGGGTACGCCGCAGCGCGAATAGCTTCCTTATTATCAAGCGTATACGAAAGCTCGGTCAGAGAGAATTTCGGCTTACCCGCCAGCTCGCGCAGTTTTTCCTGAAGATTGCACAGCTCGATGATCATCGCGTGGGCTTTTTCAAGCGCCGTAAGCATCACCGACTCGCTTACTTCGGACGCGCCGCCTTCCACCATCGTGATGCCTTCTTTCGTACCCGCCACGATAATTTCAAGGTTGGATTTGGCGATCTGCTCGTATGTCGGGTTGACAAAAAGCTCATCTCCCACCTGGCACACCCGCACACCCGCCATCGGGCCGTTAAACGGTATATCGGAAATATGCACCGCCGCCGCCGCCGCGATAATGGCCAGCACGTCAGGCGGATTCACCTGATCGGTGGAAATAGTTGTCGGCACAACCTGAATCTCCCGCCCGATGGCTATATCAAAAAGCGGCCGCATGGGGCGGTCGATAAGCCGTGAAATAAGGATTTCCTTGTCTTTGGGGCGGCTTTC
>WQZT01000117.1 GCA_009780595.1 Treponema sp.
CTGCAAAACCTTTATGCATCAGTTCGATTCTGATCGGCGCCTTGTTGAGGTGAGTGTGCGATTTACCCTGCGGCAATAATGTCGTAGGGATCGTCCCCAAAACGGCGGTGTTGAACTGCCTCCAAAATGTGATACGTATCAATCAAATCTTTTTCGTCAAGATCGGCAATCGTGCGGGCAACTTTCAGGATTCCGTGGCACGCGCGCCCGGAAAGCCCCATTTTATCTGCTGCCAGCTTAAAAGCTTTTCCGGCACTGTCCGTAATCGGGCAGAATTTCTCGATGTGACCGGGCAGCATCCGCGAGTTGCGGCGTATTCCCTCGCGGCGAAAGCGCTCTTTCTGGATGTTCGCCGCCGCCTGTACCCGCTTGCGAATGTCCGCGCTGCTTTCCTGCCGGGCGCTGCCGGGGACAAGAACGCCAGGTGCGTTGACAGGCGAGCGCAGCTCTATCCGGTCGAGTAGCGCCCCGCTCAACGTACGCCAATACCGGCGGATTTCATCCGGCCCGCACAAGCATCCGCCATTCGAGCCATTGTACGCCCCACCGTATGACACGCTGTGCTTCACCGCACTGTAAGGTGCCGAACCATACGGCGGCTGTTCGTACAGCCCGGTTTCTGCGGTGGGGCTTGAATTGTCGGGTGTTGCCGCGCCAAGCCTCCCGCAGGGACAGCTATTCGCCGCAAGGATAAGCTGAAAATCCGCCGGAAGCCGGAAAGAGCTTTCGGCGCGGACTATGGTAACAACGTGATCTTCAAGTGGCTCCCGCAGGGATTGGATCACGTGGGAGCGGAATTCCGGCGCTTCGTCGAGAAAGAGCGTACCGAAGTGCGCCAGCGTTATTTCACCCGGCCTGACAGACCTGCCACCGCCCAAAATCCCCTCCGCGCTGGCGGAATGGTGCGGCGAGCGAAACGGCGGCTGGGTGATAAGTTTGCCGCCGGATATTTGCCCGGCAAGGCTGTGAAGGCGGGTAACTTCCACCGCTTCTTCGCTTTCAAGGTGCGGCATAATCGAGGGAAAGGCGCGGGCGAGCATCGTCTTGCCGGAACCAGGCGGTCCAAACACAAGCAGATTGTGCCCTCCGGCGGCGGCAATTTCCAGCGTGCGCTTGTACCGCTGTTGCCCAGTTACATCGGCAAAGTCCACGCTGTTCGCGTTGCCGCCAGGTTGTTGCTCGCCGCCTGTTGCCACCGGAACGGGGTTCGGTTGCGGCAGCTCGCCTGATTCGGCGCGTACCTGCAAGGCGTGAACCGCTTCCGACAAAGTTGCGGCGGCGAAAAAACGAATTTCGCCAGGTTGTTCCGCGTGCGTTGCGCCAGTTTGCATTGGGTTCGCCACAATAGCGTTTGCAAGAATTGCAACCTCATCGGCATTTTCCAAAGGAACGATAAATTCTCGTATTCCCGCCCGCCGCCCCGAAGCCACTGCCGCCAAAACCCCGCGGACAGGGCGAAGGCGGCCAGAAAGTTCAAGTTCCCCCAAAACCATCAGATTATCTGGCACGGGAATAATGCTCGCCGCCGCCATCACCGAAATCGCTATCGGAAGGTCAAGTGCCGCACCATCCTTCCGCACACCCGCCGGCGCAAGGTTTATCAATATACGATCCTGCGGGAAATTAAATCCCGAATTGCGAAAACTCGCCCTGACCCGCTCGCGCGCCTCACGCACCGCCCCTTCAGCAAGCCCGGTAATGTCGATTCCGGGAATCCCCCGCCGAATATCCGCCTCAACCCGAATAATAATGCCCTCCGCGCCTTGCGGCGCATACGCTAACACGTTCATAGTGCCTCCAAAAATGTAGAGCTATGCCTAAACTCACTATCTATATTGCACCAGAATAAATATTGATTGTTTTTTCTTGCAAATATTTACAGTTTATAGTATCTTTATCACATTAGGAGAGAAAAAATGCGCCATTTTTTTATTACTGTCGCTTTTATCTGTACTTCGGTTTTTTGTTATGCTCAACAAGATATGCCGTCAAGGATCGTCGGTAGAATCCCGCAGCCTAACAGCCTGAGTATGTATCAAATACAGGTTGGTGCATTTTCACACGAGCAAAATGCCGTCAATGTTTCGGGCAAGCTCAAAAATAGCGGCTTTAATGTTATTTTGGAAGATTTTAATGCCTTAACGAGGGTAATTGTTACGGGAATCCCTGCAAGAGACATCACTGCTAGTCTAAGGGCAATCAAAAACCTCGGCTTTGATTCGGTCGTTATCAGGGAAGAGTCGGCTGTTGTTAGGAAAGAGCTGGTTGTTGTCAAGGAAGAGCCGGTTGCTCTCGCCTTTGCTGAAAAATGGGTGATTACGAAAGGCGGCAGCAATTTCCAGTCGTTTGAATTTACCCGGGACAATAGATTTATTGTTGCTGAAGAGGGGGGGGCGTACGGGCTGATGCTGGTGCATTTCGGCGAATACACGATGCCGCGCTCTGATGTCATTACCTTGAATGATTTTGGAACAGTTTCCATCAGGCAAAGAGACGGTAATAAACTAGATTTCTCTTTTTCTTCGGTTGATAAGCCGTTGCGGCGTACCCATTTTGCGGCGGTCAAAGAGTCGCCGATGCCAAACACGCCGGAAACAAACCTGTTCGCAAGGACGTGGGAAGTTGTCAATTCTACCGATGAGGAAGATGTCGGGATGATATTTTTATTTTCAATCCACGGAACGTATTTAGTTTCAAGACCCGACGGTACATCGTTTTTATCGCAGTGGCGCTGGCACAACGAAGAACGTAATGAGTTTGAGTATTCTCATGATGACTGGTGGAGTTACGGTAGGGCTAGGGTAACTACGCTCCAGCAGACATCACTGATATTCGCCGATCCAGGGCAGTACGGGTTTAAGAAAGGATACTCGACAGGAGATTTAGAGTTGATTCAAGAGCTGACGCCTGTAACCAAATAAGAACTCTATCCGCGAAGCTATGACAATCTCTACAGATATTGCAATTGTATGCTATTTGTGATACCTTTAATAAAAATTAAAATGTTCTAGGGGGAAAAATGCGTCAGCTTGTTATAACTATCGCCTTATTGTGTATTTCTGTTTTTGGTTACGCCCAGCACAATATGCCATCAACGATACGAGGTAGAATACCAAATCCTGACAGCCCAACCACACACCAAATACAGATCGGCGCATTTTTGCATTCAGAGGGTGCTGGTATTGCTTTCGATAAGCTTCGAAAAGGCGGATTCAATCCTGTTCTTGTAAGGTTTGACACGCTGCATCGGGTGATTCTTTCGGGAATTTCCGCACGTCAAGTTGTTCCCTACCTGGTAGCCCTGAAAGCGATTGGTTTTGATTCAGTCATTGTACGGGAAGATTCGTTGACCAGGAACAATTCGCGCAATACCCCTATTACAGAAAAATGGGTGATTACGGAACGCGAATATCAGTCGTTTGAGTTCACCCAGGACAATAATTTTATTGTTATCGGAAGGGCTTCGTCTCGGGCGGGTTCTTCTCCACCGCCAGTGTACTTTGGCAACTATTCAACGCCGCAAGTTAACATTATTGTTATGGATGACTTTGGCACGATTCGTATAGTAAGAAGAAACAACGATATTATCGATTTTTATTTCTCTCCGATTGATGAACCACAGGTGCAAATGCGGTTTATCGCTGTAAAGGAAAAGCCGCTGCCACGCACGCCGGAAACGGACTTATTTACAAAAACGTGGGTGGTTATTAATTCCAGCGAAGAAGAAAGTGTTGGAATGATAATGCTGTTTTCAATTCATGGCACATACTTAATTTCACGATCAGACGGCGAATCGTTTGTATCTCAGTGGCGCTGGCATAACGAAGATCATACTGAGTTTGAGTATTCTCACACTGACTGGCTGAGATACGGCAAGGCTAAAATAAACCTGTTGAATAAAGGGCTGTTGAGCTACAGCGACACAGGCTTTTACCCATGGATTGAAGGGCTTTCGGTTGGAAACTTGGCATGGGTTTTCAATCTCGTGCCTCTGTCGCATTAAGGGATTTCTATTCTCGAACCAGCGGCAGTTTTCACGACCTCAACCTGGCAGGGGATGCGCGAGCGCATTTCCCCAACGTGCGAAATGAGCCCCACCATGCGGCGCTCGCGCAGTTCATCGAGAATGACGAGGGCTTTGTCAAGGCTGGCTTCGTCGAGGCTGCCGAATCCTTCGTCAATGAAAATCGTATCGAGTTTTACGCCGCCTGAACGGTTTTGGATGGAGTCCGCCAGCCCCAGCGCAAGGCTGATCGACGCCATAAAGCTTTCCCCGCCTGAAAGTGTGGCGCACGGGCGGGTTTTTCCGGTGTGGGCATCGAACACCTGAAGGTCAAGCCCCGCGTAGCCGCGCCCTTGCTGCGGGCTTGAGTCCAAAAGCAGGGAATAGCGGAAGTCGCTCATTTTTTCAAGACGCTTGGTGGCGTAGGCGGCTGCTTCCTGAAGGTAATTCGCCAAAAGCCACGAGTCGAAGGGGAGTTTGCGCGGGTTTTTTCCGGCAAGGTCGTCGGAAAGCCGCCTGAACGTTCCGGCGCGGGCGGTAAGTTCATCGTAGCGTTTTTGGGCACCGTGCAGGGCTTGAAAATCTTTTTCAAGCCCGCCCAGCGCAGAGAACGCGCGTTTTTTTTCCTCTTCCGCCGCCGCCCGCTCCGGCTTGAGCGCGGTAAGGCGGGATTCGGTTTCTTCCAGCGCTGGTATTTTTGATGGTGGCAGCGAAGGGAAAAGCCCGGCGAGTTCTTTGCGAATGGCGCTTGCCTGTTTCTCCTGCTCGGCAATTTGCCGCTCAAGCCCGGCGCGGTTTTCCCGCCAGTTCATAATCTCCCGCTCGATTTCTTCTTCCTCATCCGGCTGGAGCAGAGCCTGTGCGGCTTCTTCCGCGCCGGAGAATTCCGTTCCCGAAAGTGCGCCCTCGAAAGCGGCACAGGCGGCTTGCAGGTGCTCGGCGCTGTCGTTGCGGCTGCGCTCTGCCCATTCGGATGCTGACTGTGCGCCGGAAAGCTGCAACAGCGCCTGTTCCCGCTGGTGCTTGCACGCGGCGATGAAAGTTTCCTTCTCGCCAATGGTGCTGTCAAGGGCGGCGAGAGCTTGTGCCGCCATGCCGGATGTTGCATCTGCCGCGGATAGAAGGCTGCGGTGCTTTTCCCGTCCTTCGGTAATGCGCCCGGCAAGGTGCTTCCTCTGCTCCCCAGCGGCGGTGAGGCTTTTTTCCGCTTCGCTCAAATTCCCTTGCGTTGCAGTTCTGGCAAAGTACAGCGCTTTTATCTGCCCCGCCGCTTCCCGGCTGATTCTCTGCCGCTCGATAATCTTGTTGAGCGTGTCCGCCGCATCTTCGATAATTCTGCCGATAGTTTCCTTTGAGGGGAGGGGAGCGCCGTCTTGCAAAAAGGGGAGCAGTTCCGGCTCGTGCGGCGGTGCGGCAGCACTGCGCGTGTCGCGGATTTCTGCCTCCACGGCGGCAACGGCATCGGCGAGTTTAGCACTCGCTTTTTTCTGCTCTTCCAACGTTGCAGAGAGCGATGTTCTGTTTTTCTCCGCATCCAAAAGCGATGCCTCTTGC
>WQZT01000118.1 GCA_009780595.1 Treponema sp.
AATGTAAATTTCACCGAACTGTGCCGGGAATTTGGTATCAGCACCAAGTGCGGTTACAAGTGGAGAAAGAGGTTTGTGTATGAAGGTTATGCCGGTCTTGAAGAACATTCAAGAAGACCAATAAACAATAAACGCAGTATGCCTGAACCGGTCAGCGTGGAACTGCTGCGTATTAAAAGCTGCATCCGACATGGGGCGCTAAAAAAATCATAGTGGTTTATAAACGCGCAAACAACGGAAAGTATATTCCCGCAAGAAGCACTGTCGAAAAACTTTTTGTACGTGTGAAAGTTCCACATGAAGTATATAAAAAATCAGAAAGGAGATTTATTGCTGAACATTTGGAACTGCGCTATGGTAAAGGTTTTAAAACAAGATATGTTAACGACAGGGGCTACATTAACTGGGACAACAAACCGGTGTTTATTGGGGAACCCTTTTAACGGTTATCATATAGGGTTAAAAGAATTTGTTGACTCGCCGATGGAAGTATGGTTTACTAATATCTTATTGGGTAAAATAAACCCTGACAACTGGCTCGTTGAGCCAGAGTTTAACAACGAAAAAGTTGTTTTCAAATCATGAAAAGTCTTACCGATGTCATTAGGCATAACCGTGAACGATGTCATCGGGGCGTACCATGACGACCTGCACATAATCTTTCCCAATTTTCAAAGCGTATTGTATCCCCGTGCCATATAGAGGTATGGAAATACAAGCAAAATCCGGTCCCCGTGCGCTCCCAAAGGAAGATCGCCCCCGCGAGCGGCTTATCCGTTACGGGGCTGAAGCGCTGTCTGACGAGGCGCTTTTGTCGATTGTTCTGGTTTCAGGCGTTCGCGGAAAAAATGTAACGCTGCTTGCGCGGGAACTCATAGAAAAACTTGACGGGGAAAAGGATGTTCCGCCGGTGCATGAACTGCGCCGCATTGCGGGGCTGGGCGAGTCAAAGGCTTGCGCCGTTGCGGCAATGCTGGAAATTGGGCGCAGGAAGTGGGCACCGGGGCAGCGCGTCCGCCACCCCATCGACATTTACAACCACATCAGGCACTACGCCGACCGCCGCCAGGAGCGCTTTTTGTGCCTTTCGCTGAACGGCGCAAACGAGATTCTTGCCACTCGCATTGTTACCATCGGGCTTGTCGACAAAACTATCGTACACCCCCGCGAGGTTTTCGCCGATGCAATTCTTGACCGCGCCAGTGCAATAATTGTCGCGCACAACCACCCGTCGGGGAACATTCGGCCCTCAAAGGAGGACAACGAAATTACCAGCCGCTTAAAAAATGCAGGGGATATTTTAGGCATCACCTTTTTAGACCATGTGATTTTTTCTGAAACGCACTTTTTAAGTTTACGGGATGAGGGGTTGATACGCTGAGATTGTGTGAATTTTCATGGTTTCTTCAATAATTATGATAATTATTATACTTATTTAAAAATAGAGAATATTTACCTGTTGTAATACGGTATATTAAAAAACTATGGTTCGCAGCTGTCGGCGCTAGACAAAGGTCGATGTTGCGGGTAAGTTTAAGGACATTGCGAACCGATTCCGTAATGAAGCGGGGAGAGGTTATTCGCGGGCTTGAGCTTGCTGAAAGGCTTACAAAAAAGAGAAGAAGAGGAATGTGTACAATGGACTGGAAGAAGATTTATAACGAAAAATTGACGACTGCGGACGAGGCTGTAAAACTGATTAAATCCGGGAACAGAGTTGTTACCGGGCTTGGCGCGGGCGAGTCCCCTGTGCTGATTGATGCAATGATGAAGAACCACAAAGCTTACAAAGGCGTGGAGATTGTAAACATACTGTCGTTAGTGAAAACCGAATATCTTGACCCGGCGATTGACGAGCATCTCCACTACAACGCGCTGTTTGTGTCGGCGAAGTCCCGGCACGCGGTGAACGAGGGCTACGCGGATTACACGCCATCATTTTTCTACCGCATGCCACAGATGTGGGAGAAAGATTTGCTGGTGGATGTGGCGGTTATTCAGGTTTCGGCGCCGGATCGGCACGGCTTTTGCAGTTATGGAATCTCGGTGGACTACATAAAGCATGCTGCGGAAAAGGCGCCCATCGTGTTGGCTCACGTGAACAAGTCTATGCCGCGGGCGCTGGGCGATGCTTTCATCCACGTGTCGCACATGACCTGCATCGTTGAGGCGGATGTTCCGCTGCTGGCGCCGCCGCCGCCTGCGCCGAACGAGGCGGAGCTCGCCATCGGCAAGCACTGTGCCAGCCTCATCAATGACGGCGACTGTCTGCAACTGGGCTTTGGCACGATTCCCGACGCAGTTCTGGCGTTCCTGAAAGATCACAAAGATTTGGGGATACACACGGAGATGTTTTCTGACGGAGTCGTTGACCTTGTTCATGCAGGGGTGATTACCTGCGCCAGAAAAAACCTCAACCCGGGAAAGATTATTGCCACCTTCCTTCTGGGCAGTCAAAAACTGTACGACTTCGTTGATGATAACCCGATGGTTGCGATGCACCCGGTAACGTACACGAACGATCCGTACATCGCTGGTCAAAACGACAACCTCGTAACAATCAACTCGTGTATTCAGGTTGACTTGCTTGGGCAGGTAGCTTCGGAGACTATCGGGATGACCCAGTTTTCCGGCGTTGGCGGGCAGGTTGATTTTGTTCGCGCATCGGCGATCAGCAAAGGCGGGCGGGCAATTCTGACGATGCCGTCGACAACGAAGAGCGACACGATCAGCAAGATCGTTCCCTTTTTGGACGAAGGCGCGGTGGTTACAACGAGTCGCTGCGATGTGCACCTTATCGTTACGGAATATGGTATCGCCGATCTGAGGAACAAGACCTGCAAGGATCGCGCACGGACGCTCATCCGTATCGCTCACCCGAAGTTTAGAGGTGAGCTTACGGCGGCGTTCAAGCAGCGATTCAACTGCGAGTTTTAACAGTGCGGTAATCGAGGCAAAATGTGTGCGGATAAAGTGTTCGAATAAAGGAAACAGTATGCACAATAGAGTATGCAGTATATTGGGGATTAAATATCCCATTATTCAAGGGGCGATGCAGTATGTATGGACTGGTCGCTGGTTGCCGCCGTGTCGAATGCGGGCGGTTTGGGCGTACTTGCGGCGGACTGTGAAAAAGAGATCGTGCGCGAGGAAATCAAGAAAATCAAATAGGCGACAGACAAGCCCTTTGCCATCAATATCACGATTTTGTCGCGGACGCTGCAAGAGACGGTTGATGTTGTGGTTGAGGAAAAAGTTCCCTTTGCCGTGCTGACGGCAGGAAATCCCGCCCCGTACATTCCCCTGCTGAAAAAGGCGGGGATTCCGTTTTTCGCCGTCGTGGCAACGGTCAAACAGGCGCTGAAAATGGAAGAGATGGGCGCGTGTCTCATCGTGGCGGAAGGCGAGGAATCTGGCGGGCATATCGGGCCGATGACGACGATGGCGCTTATCCCGCAAACGGCTTCGGCGCTGAAATCAGTGCCTGTTGTCGCAGCCGGCGGCATTGCGGATGGCAGGGGAATGGCGGCGGCGTTCATGCTGGGAGCGGAAGGTATTCAGATGGGTTCGGCGTTTATGGTGAGCAGCGAATGTACCATTCACAAGAATGTCAAGAACGCCATTATCGAGGCGGATTCGGGCAGCATTGTTGTGGCAAAGCGCAGAATTGCGCGCCCCGTGCGCGGCCTTAACAACGCGCTGATGAAATCGTTTGCCGAACTGGACACCTGCTGCGCCCCGAAGGAAGATTACGACAAACTGTGGGCAGGTTCCTGCTTGCGCGCGTCAAAGGACGGCGATACGGAAAACGGTTCGATTATGGTGGGGCAGATTGTCGGGCTTATAAAGGAAGAGCGCAGTGCGTCTGCTATTATTCAAGGCGTTCTCGCCGAGTACAACAGTTTGCGCCAGACGTTGCCGGAGATTTCACGATAGAGGAGAATAACTCCCCGCCTGCGCAATGCGCGTGCACGATAAATATGTTGAGGGGTTAGATATGGCTCTTCTGTTTGTAGGGCTTGTATGTGATTTTTTCGCTTTTCCATTTGCTTATGGGAAAGTCTTAGCATAGCGCTGGCTTAAAAGCTATAGGAAATGGTTGCCTCAGACTTGTAGGACAGCCCTTTCCGGGGGAGTTTTGGCTTTGCCAAAACTCCATCCTCGTAGTGTAAGAATAATCCCCCAATGCCGCACGATGAGCACCCGTTCCCGTACTGGTTGGCGCACAAGATTTACTCGCCCTATTCCCCTCTGCCTGATTACACAGGTGCATTCTCCTATTATGTGGCATAGTTACGTAATATTCTCGCGAAAGGCCGCCAGATGATTTTTCATCGCACAAAGGTTTGAATCAACCGTACCTTTCGGAATCCCGAGCACCTGCGCGATCATCCAGTTGGGCGCGCCAACTCGCATCTTTCTCAGACGCAGCCGCATTCTTGCAAACCGAAGCCGCGCCCGCTGGTAACGCTTCTCCATCTTTTTATGGTACTCCGAACCGGACTGTGCACTATCCATCCGTTTTTGATACGTCAGGCAGCGGTAATATTGGCAGTACACTCTATCCCGAAGGTTGATAATTTTTGTCTCCCGCGCCCTGCGAAGTTCCCGCAGTTCATCGATCATTTTCATCACCGCATCAGGTTCTGCACCGATGGTATGGCAGACGCGGCATACAAATTCTTCGCTGGCAAAAAAATAAGATTTCAGGAGTAGCATTAAAACCTGGCGTGGATTAATGCCTTTGGGAAGGGCAACAAGTTCCCTGCCGGAAATGCCGCGCTCGGCACTACTCGATTTTCTGAATGTTGCAGGATGCGAATTCGTCAGGTACTCGGCTTCGCTCTCGCAGACAGCCATCTCCTGCGCCCGTGCGTGCCAGCAGGTATATTCCGTCATGGTGTGCTCGGCTTCGCGGTGCTGGTATTCCTTTGAGGCGCGAAAAACAAGCCCGGTGATATACGCATCAAACGACGAACCAATATCGCGGTACAGAACGATAGCTCGCACAATGCGCGGATACAGCCAACTAAGAAAATCATTCCAGCGGTTTTTGCTTCGTTCAAAAATACGGTAGCGGTCAGGATTGTCCAGAAGATACTGAAACAGTTTGCCTTCAAAATCCCTTTTCTGCAAGCTCCCCAATGCAAAGCAACGGTACAATTCTGACAAAGGTTTTTCGTTCTTTTTTTCGACATTCATTATTAATTCTCCTGTTATGTGCGGTGTTTTTATTTGCACATAACATATCGAGTTAAAAGAATGTTTTGCATTAGTTTATATTATGAATGTCATGCCGACTCTTTGATTATCTGTACCGCCTGTTCAAAGTCCAGTCCGGCTTTGGGGATGAAGAACGGGTGAAATGCGCCCGCTTGCATACAACATAGTGCTATGCTATACTTTTTATAATCAAAAAGTGAAAAAGGAAACTGGTGCAATGCGCGTACGAAATGTATTGAGAGGTTTAACATTCAAAGGCGGTGTAGTATGAAGTTTTGCACACAGAACTTTATACTG
>WQZT01000119.1 GCA_009780595.1 Treponema sp.
CCAATGCCGAACTCGTCAAGCAGACTTTCCAGCCGCTCGAGTTTTTGCTCTTTCGTGATGTCCTTGCGGGTTTCCAGTATCGCCCAGAGGTTTTGCTCGACAGTGAGTTTCCTAAAAATCGAGGACTCTTGCGGAAGGTAGGCGATGCCCTGCCGCGCGCGGCGGTACATCGGCAGCATGGTGATGTCAACATCGTTCATCAAAACCTTTCCCCGGTTGGGGCGGTAAAACCCTACGATCATATAGAAGATTGTCGTCTTGCCCGCACCGTTCGGCCCCAAAAGTCCGGCGACTTCCCCGTTGTACATCGAAAAGTTTACGCCCCGCACAACTTCCTTCAGCCCGAAGCGCTTTCGCAGCTCGGTAACCGACAGCGTATGCGTGGCGTAGCTGCCTGAGTACGGCAAAAGTTCGCGCACTTGCGGAGGGGGGAGCATTTTGAAACGGGGAGTCAAGTCGTCATTCATAATTAGTTCCGTATAGAACCTCTTACGTCTCCTTCCATTATAATATCGTTGGTGTTGAGGTCAACCATAATTCTGTCGGCGCGGAATTCGTCATCGCCTTTATGCACCACCGGAAAGCCGGAAAGCAGCAGCGTTTGCTCGACGCGGTTGTACACCGCAAATTCGGCGCGGCACACAAGGTCGTCGTTGAAAAGCCGCACGGAGATTTGCAGAACGGCAGTTTCGTTGACATCGTCGTACTCGATAAAGCGGGCGCGGGCGATGACCTGATTTTTGCGATCTTCAAGGGCAGAGTTTCCTTCCAGCCGCGCAGTTCGCAAGGTGCGGTCGTAGCCGAGCCGGTCGGTGCGGAAAAAAATGTCCTTTTCCACTTCGTTGCCTTCAACGTTGCCGGTGCCAACGATAAACCTGTTGTCGTTTCCGTGGATTTCAATTCGGTCAGACTTCAGCAGAAAGTTGTCAGACAGAACTTCGGCATTTCCGGTCAGCACGGTAATCTCACGACCTGTGGCTCTGCCGCCTGACATACTGTCCGCCCTGAAGGAAAACGTGTTCGCCCCGGCAGAGAAAATAGCGGCAGCAAAAAACAGCAACGCGAACAGGCGCTTCATAAAACCTCCCCGCCAGAGGCAAGGATATTCTCATCATTACGATCGAGATCAAGCTCGAGATCAAGTTGATATGGATTAAACTCACCATCAGCTTCATCAAACGAAACTTCCTCATCAACCTCTTCTTCATCTTCCGGCTCAACGTACGTACCGCTTACTTCCCCTGCAAACGCCCACGTCCGGTCGCGGATATTCACCGAAAGTCCGGTGCCAGTAAAACTCGTTCCGTCAGAACGCTCTATGTCAACGGTATCCCTGGCGGCACTGAACAGTGTTCTTTCCGTATCCCTCCATTCAAGCGCTTGGGTTATGATGATAATATCCTCCGATTCCATGTTGACTCTCACTCCGTTTTTGAGAGAAACATTCCCCGAGTCAAGATTCACCGACGCAGCGCCGGCATGCCCTTCGGCATTCGCTTCAACGGCGTTGGATTCCGCGCCCTGCTCAAGTTGCTCGAAAGAAAAGTCCCACAGTTCCATCATCCGCCGATCTTCCCAGCGCTCGGCGCGGTCTGCACGGAAGCGCACAAGGTGATCCCCGCCGCGCACCCGCACGTACTCAATTTCTTCCATAACAATGTCGGGGCGCGCCTCGGCTGTTTCCACAAGGTCGCCGTAATAAAACGAACAAGCGGCGAATAAAAAAACCAGCGGAGAAAGCAGATACAACGCCTTCATACTTACCTTTTCAGGTCGCGGGCAACAGCGATAAAATCCCGGAACAGCGGGCTTGCCGCCGTCGGCTTTGACTTGAACTCCGGGTGAAACTGCACGCCAACACCCCACGGATGATCCGGCCACTCGACAGACTCAACCAAATCGTCCTTCGGATACGTCGCGCCGATGATCAAACCGGAAGAAGTCATTTCGTCTCGATACTGGTTGGAAAACTCGTAGCGGTGGCGGTGGCGCTCGGAGACATTTTCCGTGCCGTACGCGGCGAAAAACTTCGTTCCCGGAACAGCGACAGAAACGTACCTGCCCAGCCGCATCGTACCGCCGTAATTTTTCAACCCAACCTGCTCTTCCAGAAGGCTCACCACCGCCTTTTTCGTGTTTTGGTTGAATTCAGTCGAATCAGCATCCTCCCAGCCCAGCACGTGCTTTCCCCAGTCGATAAGCATAATATGCATCCCAAGACAAATGCCGAAGTACGGGACTTTGTTGTCCCGCGCCCACTTCGCAGCGAGAACCATCCCGTTGATCCCCCGATGACCAAAACCGCCAGGAACGAGAATCCCGTCAACAGCCGCGCCGTCCTTGCCGAGAATGGCTTCGGCGTTCTGGTTTTCCTCAACGCGGGCGGAATCTATCTTGACAAGTTCCACCTCAACGCCGCACTCAAGCCCCGCGTGAAAAAGCGCCTCGTAGACAGACTTGTACGAGTCGTGGAGTTCGATGTACTTGCCAACAATCCCGACGCGGACTTTTTCCTTGCGGGAAACAGCCTGCTGAACCACCTCTTGCCACGGCTCGATATTTGCCGGGCGCGCTTCCAGCCCCAGCTTTTTCAGGATAACCTGATCCAGCTTCTGCTCATAAAACATCAGCGGGATTTCGTAAATCGTAGTATCCATATTGGAGGAGGTAAAAACCGCGTCATTTTCCATATTCGTGAACAACCCGATTTTGCGGCGGGTTACGTCGTCAAGCATCACTGGCGCGCGGCAAATCAGCACATCCGGCTGAATCCCCAGCCCCTGCATCGATTTCACCGAGTGCTGGCTTGGCTTGGTTTTCAGCTCGCCATCCCCAACTTCCGGAATCAGCGTCAAATGCACCGAAAGCGCGTTGTTCCTGCCGTACTCGTGGATAAGCTGCCGCGCCGCTTCGAGAAAGGGGATGGATTCGATGTCGCCAACCGTGCCGCCGATTTCCACGATAGTAATATCGGTATCCGCGTTCTCTTTGGCGACAGCCATAATCCGCGCTTTGATTTCATCGGTGATGTGGGGAATGACCTGCACGCAGCGCCCCAGATAGTGCCCCTCGCGCTCCTTGCGGATTACGGTGTTGTAAACCTGCCCGGTGGTTATCGAGTTTGCCTTCGACAGCGGGCTGGATGTAAAACGGGCGTAATTCCCCAAATCCAAGTCCGTTTCCGCACCGTCATCGGTAACGTAGACTTCACCGTGCTGATAGGGACTCATCGTGCCAGCGTCGACGTTGATATACGGGTCGCACTTTACCATGCGAACATTAAACCCGCGGCTTTCCAGCAATGCCCCCAGCGAGGAGGCGGCAACACCTTTGCCAAGGCTGGAACACACACCGCCTGAGACAAATATTAGCTTATTCATGCAATTATAGTATCACACATTGGGTTGCACTGGTCAAGGTGTTGGCTTGACTCTTTCAAGGAAGGATTTTAGTTAGTATCAGACACCTTATCCTAGCTGACACCGGCTTCAGTGTTAGTCACCTTTGCGTCTCCGCTTTCGGTGGAACGTGCAGGGAGCGCTGCCTGATCCTTGCTTTCATAATAAGCAAAAGCGCAGAAACGACTGGTATTACCCCGAGAAAAACATAGAAAATAGAATACCAAAAAAGTGCTGGCAGTGTGAATATTATAGTACGAGACCATGACCATACTTGTGCTATATAAATAGATATAAAAAATACACTTAATATTACGAATAACAACACAGCTGGTATAAGTACATTCCTTTTCTTGGGAAGAGATGATCCACCATTATTTTTTGCCGGAACAAGTAATAACAAAAAAGAAGGAATTGTAAAATATAAATGATAGTTATATCCATATGAAAAATCTAAGTCTTTGCGGGTTAAACTAGGATTTTTTATAAGCAGTAAAATAATAATTGCCAATGTTGCAATCATACATAGCAATGAACAAGAAATAAGCTTAACAAAATAGTGCCTTTTTAAAAGGAACAACATTGACGACAATTTATAAAAAAAAATGAAGGGTAAAGCAAGGTAAAGGAAAATATCTAAACCAATTGAGACAGATGGTATAAAAGGGAGCATGTCGATACCTATTATAAGTGGTGAAGGCATCAAGAGCAAAAGCGCTATATGAAAGATTAAAAGTGAACAATAAAAATATTTCACCATATATATTTACCCATAGTATCAACTTCTGAAATTTCTGCATTTGTGGCATTTGCTAATATAGCATAGCCAAACCACACATCCTGCAATACACCAAAACATCACCCCACGATGCATAAAACGATCTTCGTGTTGTTACAAAAAAATAATATAAATTGTAGATACACTATAACACGCCTATAGGAGATTGTAAATATGTTCGCACTCAGCGCAGTGGGGAGTTGGCAAAATATATGAAAGTGATATTATAAGTTTGTGATAGACACAAATTTGTTCCATAGCATCATCAACCCTGAAACCGCAGAAAGCGCTCTGCAGCCTTATTACTCCTCCGGGCGTTCGCTTCTTTTTAACAAGGATTGCCTTCAGGTGCTGCCGCACATTCGCGAGAATTCGATAGATATGATTTTTGCCGACCCACCGTATTTGCTGTCAAACAACGGGTTTACCTGCCACAACGGAAGGCGCTCGGCCGTCAATAAAGGCGCGTGGGACAAAAGCGGCGGGTTTGAAAACGACACGCAGTTTCACGAGGCGTGGATTGCCGCGTGCCGAAAGGCGCTCAAACCGGAAGGCACGCTGTGGATTTCCGGGACATACCACAGTATTTACCAGTGCGGCTATTTGCTTCAGAAAAGTGGGTTTCATATCCTGAACGATATTGTGTGGTTCAAGCCGAACGCCGCCCCAAACTTGCTGCCGCTTTTTTACCGCGTCTCACGAGACAATACTGTGTGCGCGGAAGGATAAAAAGGCAAAGCATACGTTTAATTATGAGGCGATGAAAAACGGGCATTTCACCGAAGATAAACTCAAGAAAGAAAATACCCAAATGCGTTCGGTGTGGTCAATTCCAGTGTCCAAAAGCGAAAAGGAGTTCGGCAACCACCCGACGCAGAAACCGCTCGATTTGCTGCTGCGGATTATCGCGGCTTCCACGAACGACGGCGATGTGATACTCGACCCGTTTAACGGGAGCGGGACTACCGGCGCGGCGGCGTTAATCACCGGAAACCGGCTGTACATCGGCACTGAAATCGATGCCGATTATTGCAGGTTAACTAAAGAGCGGCTTGCGGCGATTCAGCCGACAACCTAGCTATCCCACGAAAATCTTATGGAGGGGGCACGCCCCCACGCTACAGTCCTGCCTGTATCCATGGAGTTTTGCTGAGCAAAACTCCCCAGCGAATTAGCCAACGGCTAATTCGCCCGCTAACGGCGTATTCCTGGTGGAAAGCCGCCTGTCGGTAAACCGCCTTGCGGAAAGCCACCGGGAAACCCGCCGCCTTTGCTCATCTTCGCCATCTTTTTCATCATTACTTTCATTTTTTCAAACTTTTTCAAAAGCCGCG
>WQZT01000120.1 GCA_009780595.1 Treponema sp.
CTTCTCCGCCACCGCGCCCGCCCTTCGCCTCGTGCCGCAGCGCATCGCCGACATCACGGTAAACGGCGAGCAGTTCTTAAACCACCGGGGTTTTATCCACCTCGCCGAAGGGACAAGCCGCGTAACGGTGAGCTTCCCGCTTGGAGATGGCGATGCTGAAAGCAATGGCGTGGAAACGTTTGAGTTCGCGTTGAACGCCGCCGAGTCTGACCCGCAAAGCGCGTTGCGTTTTATTCGAGGCGGCGTGGAACTGTCGCGCGAAGTTTTCCTGCGCGAGTTTGCCGGAACAATCACGTACCCCGAAGCTTACGTATTCACCGTAAGCTGGCCCGGCGGAATTGGAGCCGATCCCCGCCTGCATATTATTCTCCCTGAGCCGCCGTACAGCTTTTTCTCCTTTGCCGGAGGGCTGAAGTGGCAGCCGACTATTTTCAAAACCTACGGCATATTCCCGATGATTGTCGCAAGCGTTATGTCAGCGCTGGGCGCGATTCTTTTGGGTGTTCCGCTTGCGCTGCTGTGCGCTGTGTTTATGTCGGAGTTTTTACCGCAGCGATTTGCTGCGATTGTGCGGAGCGCGATAGAACTCCTGGCGGGAATACCTTCGGTGGTCTACGGCTTTTTCGGGCTGATGGTAATTGTCCCGGCAGTCAGAACTTTCTTTGATATACCGGCGGGCAACACGCTCCTTTCGGCGATGATCGTGCTGTCCCTGATGATCCTGCCCACCGTAACAACCATCGCCGAAACATCGCTTCGCGCAGTGCCGCGCTCTGTCCGCGAGGCGAGCCTTGCGTTGGGCGCGAGTAAAATGCAAACCGCGTGGAAGGTCGTTGTTCCCCACGCGAACTCAGGCGTTATTGCCGGGGTCATTCTGGGAATGTCCCGCGCAGTCGGTGAAACGATGGCGGTGATCCTTGTCGCGGGCAACTCGCCGCAGTTGGCGCTCAGCCCGCTGGAAAGCGTGCGAACGCTCACCGCAACCATCGCACTGGAAATGGGCTACGCCGCTGGCCGCCACAGCGAGATGTTGTTTTCGATTGGTGTCGCGCTGTTCTCGATGATCCTGATTCTCAACAGCGCAATTCTGGCGTTGAGCCGCCGAACGGAGCGCGTATGAAGTTTAGCACAAAGCGAAAAATTGGCGACAGCGTAATGTATGCGCTCATGCTACTGGGATTGTTCGGCGTAATTTCCGCGCTCGTGTACATCCTGTTTTACATCTTCTCCAACTCGGCGGGATTTTTGAACTGGACATTTATCACCGGAGTTGAACACGGCATTCTCCCGATGATCGTTACCACGGTTTTTGTTTTGGCGGTATCAATCGGAATTGCATTACCAGTTGGCATTGCAACGGCAGTGTACCTCAACGAGTATTCCGGCAACTCAAGCCGCGTGAAGGTTCTGCGTCTTGCCATCGACACGCTTGCCGGAATCCCTTCGATTATCTACGGGCTTTTCGGGCTTTTGGTTTTCTCGCGGCTAATGGGCTTTGGGCAATCCATCATTGCCGGAGGACTTACCCTTTCGATAATGGCGCTTCCGGTTATCGTTCGCACCACCGAAGAATCCCTGAAGTCAATTCCCAATTCGGTGCGCGAAGGTTCGCTTGCGCTTGGCGCGACCAAGTTTCAAACCATCCTCCACGTTGTCCTGCCGCCCGCGCTGCCGGGAATTATCACCGCGGTTATTCTTGCGGTGGGGCGTATGCTCGGCGAATCTGCGCCAGTGCTGCTTACTGTCGGCATTTCAAGAAATCTGCCGCTATCCATTTTTGAATCTGGCAGAACCCTGACCATCCATTTGTACCATTTAACGAGCGAGGCGATTAATCCGGAAGATTTCAACATGGCATTTGCCACAGCATCAGTGCTAATATTGTTGGTGGTTGCAATTAATTCAATCACCAAAATAATCACCCTGAAATTCAGGAAAAATGTGAGTACACAATGAGTGAAAACACAATCGATCAATTAAACGAACGATTAAGCGAGCGATCAAGCGATCAAGCGATTAATCAACCAACCGAACAATGCAACAAAGTTGACGTGAAAAACCTTGATCTTTTTTACGGGGACTTTCAGGCGTTGAAACAGATCAACTTCTCCCTGAATCGCGGGGATGTAACGGCGCTCATCGGACCTTCAGGCTGCGGCAAGTCAACCTTTCTGCGCACGCTGAACCGGATGAACGATCTCATCCCCGACTGCCGAATCACTGGAGAAGTTTTACTGGAAGGTGAAAATATTTACAACCAGATTGATGTTGTCGATTTGCGGCGCAGAGTTGGAATGGTGTTTCAAAAACCCAACCCGTTCAACATGTCGATTTTTGACAACATCGCGTACGGCCCGCGAATGCAGGGCTTGCGCGACAAACGCCGCACTGCCGAGCTTGTCGAAAACTCGCTGAAGAAAGCGGCGATTTGGGACGAGGTGAAAGACCGCCTGAAAAAGCAGGCGCACGCGCTTTCAGGCGGACAGCAGCAGCGCTTGTGTATCGCCCGCAGCATTGCGATGGAGCCGGAAATTATTTTGATGGACGAGCCAACGAGCGCGCTTGACCCCATCGCAACCGGACGCATCGAGGAACTCATCGGTGAACTGAAAAAAGAGTTTAGCATAATTTTAGTAACTCACGCGATGCATCAAGCATCCCGAGTAAGCAACAAAACCGCTTTTTTTCTGCTGGGAGAAATGGTAGAATATGGAAGCACGGGGGCGGTTTTTACCAACCCCCGCGACAAGCGTACCGAAGATTATATTTCAGGCCGGTTCGGCTGACCTGAGGGGGTGTTATGACAACCAGAACTTTATTGGGCGAGGAGCTGGGCAAGCTGCGGCGCGAACTGACGCTGATGGCGACGATGGTGGAAGAGGACATCGGCAAAGCTCTTGCGATGCTGCGTTCAGGCGAGGACGACCTCTGCAAGGAAGTAAAAGAAACCGGAAAAACGATTGACGCGCTCCAGCTTAAAATCGAAGATATGGCGCTGATTCTTATCGCCACCCAGCAGCCGGTTGCGCGCGACCTTCGGGAGCTGGTGATGGTTTTCAAAATCACGGCGAACCTTGAGCGCGTCAATGATTACGGGATACATCTCGCCAAGATAACGAAAAAGCTTGCCGGCCGACCGCCGTTCCGCTCGATGGAACGGATACAGCGGATGGCAGAGACCGGGCAGAACATGCTGAAGGCGGCGTTTTCCGCGTACCTCGAACAGGACACTGACGCGGCGAAGGAAGCGGCGATTCTCGACGATATGATTGATGCCGAACATAAAGCGCTGATTGACGAAGTGTTGGCGCTGATGAAGGAAAATCCCAAGCTGGTAAAATCCGCCTCGCGGGTACTGCGGCTTTCCGGTTACATGGAGCGGCTCGGTGATCACATTACCAATATTTGCGAGGCGATCATTTATATGGTGAAAGGCTGCCACGAAAAGCTGAACGGCTAGGCTATGAGTTCCGAGCGGATTCTCATTATCGAGGATGATTGTGAAATACAGGAAATGCTGAAGTACGCTTTCGCGCAGGAAGGCTGGAAACTCATTCAGGTAAAAACCGGCGAGGAGGGACTTGCTCACCTTGAAAAAAACGGCGCTGACTGCGTTGTGCTGGACATTATGCTGCCGGGCATGGACGGGTTTAAGGCGCTGAAAAAGATACGCGCCGATGAGCGCCTGCGCCTTCTCCCGGTTATTCTGTGCACCGCCCGCGGTGAGGAAGCGGATATTGTCGCCGGGCTGGAACTTGGCGCTGACGACTATGTTGTGAAACCTTACAGCCCCCGCGTGCTGGCGGCGCGGATTCGTGCGGGATTGCGGCGGAACGAGCTTGCGGAATCGGGCTATGGATTGGGCGGGGAGAAAACCGTTTACCGGAATGGGGCGTTGTATTTGGATGTTCAGCGCCACACCTGCTTTCTGGATGAAACGCCGCTGGAACTTCTGGCAACAGAGTTCGCCATTCTCGCGCATTTTATGCGCCACCCCGACATTGTGTTTTCCCGCCAGAAGCTTATCGCAGCAGTGCGCGGTGATGATTACCCGGTAACCGACCGCTCGGTAGATGTACAGATTTTGGGCTTGCGAAAAAAGCTTATGCACGCCGGAGATATGATAGAAACAATCCGCGGTGTGGGGTATCGGTTTAAGGCGCAATAAATACGCGGCGCATTATTTCCACGCAATATTTATTTTTTTCGAGTGAGCAGCACAATCAGACAAATACAAATTGATTAGATTTTGATACGTTATTCCCGTTTCTTCGGCTTGCTTTTTGAAGAAGTTGATTGTGTCAACATCAATTCTAATAGAAATTTGTTTCCGTAGCTTTTTTATATACGGATTTGGTGTAGCATTACTGAAACTGTACTCTTTCCTCATGTTATTTTTCTCCGTAACTTTTCGTTTCTTGTTTTGTCGCTTTTCTGGCTGTTATTATTCTAATAATCTCATCATCTTCCCTGTAACAATGACATACAACTAATAAATTCAACATTTTACTTAACCCCAAAATAATAAACCTCTCTTCTTCATTGGAATGATCTGGATCATGTATTATTTTACCTTTTGGATCAAAGAATACCGTTTCAGCTTCTTCAAATGAAACTTTGTGTTTTTTTATATTTTCCTTATTTTTATTTTCATCCCAAATAATCTTCATACATTTATTATAATTATATTATCATTATTATGTCAACAATATTTATAAATTATTTACTTGATTGATACGTCAAATTATGGTACATTGTAAATATAATTGCTATGGCAAACATAAAGAAAAGTTTCTTTGTTTCCCTCTTCCGCCGCATGTCGCCGCGTAGTGAACAGGCGCGGGAAAAGACGATTGCTGAACTTGAAGAGAAAGTCCGGCGTTTAACAGCTCAGGCGGAAAGCGCCGAGTTGAAAAGCCGCTGGCTTGAAGTAATCTTCAGCAGTATGTTTGAAGGGGTTGTCGCTCTTGACTCCAAACTTACCATTATCATGGTGAACCCCCGGCTTTGCTCCCTGTTCGGATTTGATAAAGATGCCCGCGTTAATGGAATGCCGCTACTGTCGTTCAGCCGTTCGGCGGAACTGGAGGAAGCCGCGCGGCAGGTTCTTTCCAGCGGGCAGCCGCAGGAGCTGACTATCCGCCGCTACACGCCGGGCAACGAGCAGCACTTCCGGGTGTTTGCCGCGCCTCTGGAAGAAAGCCGCGGCGTGGCGATCGTGCTGGGCGACATCAGCCGCCTTGTTAAGCTTGAGCAGGTACGCAAGGACTTTGCCGCCAACGTTTCGCACGAACTGCGAACTCCCATTCAGGTGGTGAAAGGTTTTACCGAAACCATCCTCGATTCCCCGCTTGACGATAAAGAAGAAATCCGCCGCTTTGTGGGTATCATTAAAAAAAGCGTTCATTTAATGGAAACGATGACCAACGATCTGTTAACGCTTGTCAGCCTTGAGGACGGGGACAGTTCGCGCCCTTCGATGGAAGAAACGTTGGTC
>WQZT01000121.1 GCA_009780595.1 Treponema sp.
AGAAAACTAATATCACAATTGCGCTTGTTGCGTTGACGGTAGCACTTGCATTGTTCGCCGCGTGCCGGAACAATTTTTACCACGAGCTCATTCCGCCTGATGGCGACCGTATCACCTCGTTTGTCGTCTACGGGCAGACGCAGCCGACTGCAATCGGCGAAAACAGAATAGAACTGTCTGTGGGAAAAGACGTTAATATCCAGACGATATATCCCAGCATTGCCGTTTCGCAGGGCGCGCGCGTTTTCCCCGTAACGTTTGAGTATATCCTTGCGACGTTCCCCGGCATTGATATCATCACCGAAATGAAGAACTTCTACACGACGGACGACCTGTACGAATACACGCGCAACCTCATCCGCAACACGCCGGGCTTTAATGTTCCTGTGCTGGACAAGCCAATCGATTTTTCCGGCCCGGTGAAGTTCTTCGTTGTCGCAGGGCTTGGCAACACGCGCGAGTACACAGTCAACGTTACGCAGGACACAGGCGAACCGACGCTGCTGGGCTTCCGCTTTACCAAGTACGACAACGCCGAAATACTCACCGACGCAGTTCCGGCTATTGAAGGCGATACGCTCAATGTAACTGCTATGTACCCGGTTGAGATTCCGCTTAGTTACAGGCTTATCCCCAGTTTCCAGATTCTCGGCGAGAAACTTGAAATTGACGGCGTTGAAATTATTTCTGGTGTAACAGAAGTACAGTTCAGCCAATCTCTCAATGTGCCGCAAACAAAGACGATCACCGTTACACGAGACGGCGTATCAAAGAACTGGATACTCAACCTCACCTTTCGTGAAGACCCAGACACCATCCGAAGTATCACCGATTTCAGGTTTAAAAAGACAGACAACTCGTTTATCGTGTCGAATGCTGTGGCATCGATTGTCAACGACGGCGATTTCGGAACAATAAAAGTACAGGTGCTGTACGAGGGCGCAAAGCCTTCGATCCTTGTGCCGAGCTTTCTCTCGCCGAGTTTGGTGCGCGTCGGGGAGCCGGGCGTGTTGCAGCGCTCTGGTGAAACCCCGCAGGATTTTTCTGCGCCGATCAAGTACCGCGTTACATCGCGCAACGGGCAGTACACACGGGTGTACACCGTGCAGACCGAGTTCATTCCGCTGGCCAGTGCAATTCCGCGGATACTGACCTTTGGGCTTTCGCCGGTTCACAATCCGGGAATCATCCGCGCCAGCCGCGGTGAAGTTGCAGACGGGCACATCATTATCGACGTGCATTACGGCGGCTACGTTGCGCCAGATATTTTAATCCCTGAGTTTACCGCTGAAGGTCTTGTAACTGTTTTGGGCAGCGTGCAGACATCCGGCGTCAGTTCGCAAGACTTCAGCCGCAGGCAAATTTACCGCGTTACGCACCCGAATAATGCCAGCCTCTTTCGTGATTATTCGGTGCAGACGCGGCTCATTCGGGATACCTCCTCCGATGCGCTGATAACGTCGTTTGGGTTTCACCCGCAAGCCGGGTTGAGCGATGCGCTTGCCGGGCGGATACAGCAGGATACGATCAGCGTTCACGCGCCAGAACATTCAGGCGTGAATGAGCTTGTGCTGAGCCCGTATTTTACCGCGACGGGGCACGTGAGTGTTCGCGGCGTGGCGCAGGAATCAGGCGTTTCGTCACACATATTCAGCGGGCCAGTGGAGTACACGGTTGTGTCGCCGAACGGGTTGAAAACGCGGACATACACGGTCAACGTGCGCGAAATGCCGGCGATGAGGGTGTACGTCAATGGAAGGGTCGCAGGCGGCTGGAATGACGGAACGAGCTGGCAGAACGCTTTCCACAGTATCAGAGATGCCGCCGCTGCAACGCTGTCGTACCCGGCAGAGGTGCCCAAGGAGATGTGGATTGCCGCGGGAACGTACACGGTGGGCAGTTGGGAACAGCTTCCGGTTGTAGCAAACATCGTGTATTCAGGCGGCTTTTCAGGATGGGAGGCGAGCAAGGATCAGCGGAATACTGCGGCGAACCGGACAATTATTAGTGGCGGGCGGAGTACGGGGACGCTGTTTACTTCGGAGATAACTATACCGCCGTTGGGGCGGAGCGCGGCGTGGGCAATCACTGGAGACGTGGCGTTTGAGCACCTTGAGTTTACCGAGGCGGGAACGGCGATTAATGTAACAATGGCGGCGGGAGCCGACGTGCGGATGACGGACTTGCGCTTCAGCGAGATGTCAGGCGATGCCGCGCGGCTTTCGGGAGCGAATGATATTACGGTAAGCAATCTTGCGTTTTCAAAGGTTGACGGCTCGGGGGTAACACTTTCGGCAGTGAATGATATTGCGGTAAGCAACCTTGCGTTTTCAAGTATCGGAGGTTCAGGGGTAACCCTTTCAGGCGACGACGGGCGCAGGAATATTCGGAAGGTTGCGGCGGCTGACGGAGTTAACGGCGCGGTCATTTCCGTAAGCGGCGGCAGTTCGCTGGCGGTGAGCGAAGTTGACATTCAGGGCGGTGCAGGCAGCGGGATTGTTGCGAGGGGTAGCACAGGGGATGTTACAATAACAAGCGCAACAATGGCGGGAATTGTCGGTAAAGCCGTTGATATTTCAGGCGGCGGAGGACGTAGGGATATTACCGGGCTGAACGTTGATGGCGGCGTTGCAGTGGGCGGCGGCAGTTCGCTGGCGGTGCACAAGGTGCACATTCAGGGCAGCGGCTCAGGCGGCATTTTCGCAAACGATATTGCCGGGCTGGTGAGTATCAGCGAAAGCAGCGCGAAGGATATTACAGGGGACGGCATAGCAATTACAGGCGGTTCAGGAACACGGTATCTTTCTGGGATTACTGGGAATACTATTCGAGGACGTGGAATCAATGTCGATGCTCCAGAGAGTTCTACCGTTACTTTGCACAAGGTTGAGATGAAAGATATTTTTCTACCAAAGCCTGACCTAATATATGGAGACTGGCTTCCTACTTATACTCAACCTATTGCAGTTTCCATACATGGTGGTACTATTACACTTGACGAATTTAGTTTAGAAAACGTTCCAAGCAGTGGAACGTATAGCTATACTTTAGGAAATATTACATACACCAGATCATTTCTGCACAATGGTATTCGTATTGACGGCACAACGGTTACAGTATCCGGCAGCAAAGCCAGCGAAATAAGCGGACATGGTGTTAGGGTTCAAGGCGCAAACATTAGAGTTGACGGCAACAGCAGCATTACCAATTCTGGGACTGATGGGTTTTATCTTAGTGCGTATACAGGAGAGAGCTCAAATATCAACGTGGAAAATGTTACTGTCAATGGAGCGCGTGGAGGTTTGTATGCTAACGGCGGTACCAACGGCCAAGTTACGCTTTTTGAGGTTGATGTTAAGAATTCCCAGAGCTTTGGCATTCGTGTTTTAACAGGCGCTGCTGGAGGTGTTTTCATTTCCAATTCAACCGTTGAAGATTCCAGCACTGGCATAGATGCCGAGGCGTACACTAACAGCGGCTCATCCGTTATTTCAGACAATATTTTGGGAACTGTTAGAATATTGAATTCAACAATTAAAAATAACCGTTCTGCATTGTTGATGGGACAAGCAAATTTTACCATAACAGGCGTACAATTTATCAACAATTCGGTTAGTAATTTCGATACTCGCGGCAGTTTCGGGATATTTCAAAATTGCACCTTTATTCATGACGACCGTATGGAGCGCGGCGATGCGCCTATCGGCTCTGAATATAGAGCCCTATTTCATATCAGAGTTGCAACTGTTGAGTTTAACAACTGCGACTTTATCAACCTGCTGGGTTTTCCCGCCTATGAGACGTTCTATTTTTGCAGGTGGAGTTCAAATAATGTTATTTACGAGAGTCATAATATTGTATTGCGGAACAGCCGCTTTACTTTCAAACAGGGGGAGCGGGTTGGCTTGATAGCTGGCTATGCCGGAACCACAACTAGTGGTCCATACCCCGACTACTTGCTTATGGACAACGTAACCATCACCAACAACGGCAGTACGATACCGCTGTTCTGGTTCTACGGAGCAAATCCCGGCAACACGTTCCGTTTCAAGAAGAACAACCGCTACAAAGCCCCCGGCAGCGCCGACTTTATCACCATCAACGATCAATCGGCACTTGCCAGACTTGGCTCTGTTGTCCGCTTGGAGCAGGGCGCACGGATAACGCTCGTGGATTAGGGTAGAGCAAGAGAACAACGCGCGTCGCGCCGCAGGAAATCAACAGCCTGCTACCGCGACTTGCCGTTCTCCGCCAGCACGGAATTCTTACTCCCCTCCCCGCTCATCGAGCCGCACGTCATCGAGCACTTTGGCTTCTTGCAGCAACGTTTCCTTGCGGTACGCTTTCTCCTGCTTCTCCTTCAGCTTGTCCAGAACCTTGCGCTCCTGCGATGCCTGAAGAAACACCTGCCGTGCTTGCTCCACCTGCAATTCCGCCGCGGCGGCTTCTTTGAGAAGTTCCTCTTTTGTAGTATCAAGCTTGAGAATGTAAAACATATACTGGCGTATCATCTCGCTTGAGTTTGCCGCCTTAAACTGCTCGGCGGCGGCGGCGACACGTTCCTGCCCAATTGCCAGCAGACTGTTTTCGATTTCGGAAAGAGCTGTTATTGCGCGGCCAAGTTCTATCTTCGCCTCATCTTCGCTGTGTGCCCGCAGATTTAAAACTTTTTGCAAGCGAAAGGCAAAACCTTTCATACCGCAGCCCGGTTCGGAAGGTACTCGCGCATTTCATTGTCTGGAATTTCAAGGTTTGCAATTTCCCCCATTGCCGTAAGAGTTTGCGAAACGGTCGATTTTTCATCGTCGCTCTGAATGAGAAATTGCTCGATGATTTCCCGCTTGCCGATGGCTTCGTCAACCCGCGCATTTGAGCCTTGCTTGTACGCGCCAACGTTGATGAGATCTTCGCTGTCCGCGTAATCCGCCATGAGGCGGCGTATAAAACCCGCCGCTTTTTTCGTCTGGCTTCCGGAAATAACGTTGGCAAGGCGCGAAATGCTCGACAGCACATCAATGGCGGGGTAATGGTAACGGTGCGCCAAGTCGCGCGAAAGCACGATGTGGCCGTCAAGAATTCCGCGCACGGTGTCGGAGACCGGCTCGTCAAGGTCGTCGCCGTCAACGAGGATGGTGTAAAACCCGGTGATCGTTCCCTTCTCGCTTGTCCCGCAGCGCTCCAGCAGTTTGGGCATCGAGTCAAACATTGACGGCGGAAAGCCGCGTGTCGCCGGAGGCTCGCCGGATGCAAGCCCGATTTCCCGCTGCGCCCGCGCAAAGCGCGTAACCGAGTCAAACAGGAGCATAACGTCAAGCCCCTGATCGCGGAAGTATTCGGCAATGGCAGTCGCGGTGTACGCGCCGCGCAAACGCGCCAGCGGAGGAGAGTTTGACGGTGTTACCACGACAACACTTCGCGCAAGCCCTGCTTCGCCAAGATCGTTTTCGATAAACTCGTTGACTTCCCT